>JACRHQ010000033.1 GCA_016217585.1 Candidatus Omnitrophota bacterium
CCATTGAGACCAAGGGCGAACCTGTGGGTGTCAAGCGCGACGGCGGTTCGCTGGAACACGTCTTGTGGGAATTGCCCATTATCTGTTTGCCGACGAAGATCCCGCAGAAGATCGCCGTGGAAGTGGGCCATCTGGAGATCGGCGACGCGGTGCATTTGAGAGATATCACCCTGCCTGAAGGCGTTCGCACCAAAGCGGACCCGGACACTATCCTGGTTTCCATCGTCCCCCCGATGAAAGAGGAAGCGGCGGTGGCTGCGGAAGAAGGGCCTAAAGAGCCTGAAGTGCTGAAAGAGAAGAAGCCGGCGGAAGGTGAAGCCAGGGAAGGCGAAGACAAGAAGGAAGAGAAGGCGGAATCAAAAGCCAAAGAGCAAAAGGCCAAGGAATAGTTTTCCGAGGATCAAGGGTTGTCTGAGACACGGCTCATTGTGGGGTTGGGTAATCCCGGCGGGGATTACGAGTATACACGGCATAACCTGGGGTTCATTGTCGTCCGCCGTCTGGCGCAAAAGAACGGTCTGGATTTCCGTCGAAGTTCCTTCGCGAACGGTTTGATGGCGCAAGACAAAAAAAAGGGCGCGGCGCTGCATTGTTTTTTACCGATGACGTACATGAACAACAGCGGTCTTGCCGTCAAACAGGCCGTTGCGAGGCTGGATCTGGACATTGATCACATTTTGATCGTTTGTGATGATTTTAATCTCGGCTTCGGCCGGATGCGCTTGCGCAGCAAAGGCAGCGACGGCGGCCATAATGGTCTGGCCTCGGTCATCGAGCATCTGGGGACGCGGGATATCGCGCGTCTTCGGCTGGGGATCGGCGCGCCGCGGCCGGCCGGCGGCCAGCAAACCGTCGATTACGTCCTGGGTGAGTTCATGAAGGAAGAAAAAGCAAACCTGGAACAGTTTGTCGACCAGGCGGCGGGTTGTTGTGAGCTTTGGCTTAAGGAAGGCACTCACAAGGCAATGGAGCAATTTAATGGGAGGTCTTAATCAAGGAGAAACATGAAAACGGAAACATTGAGAAAATATGAACTGATGGTTGTGGTGGACGCGAAGTTGTCCGGCGAAGAGAAAGAGGCTGTCCGCAAAGAGGCGGCCGAGGCGGTCGCCAAAAGCGGCGGGAAAGTGATCAACAGCCAGCTCTGGCTCGAGAAGCAAAAGTTCGCTTTTCGCATCAAAAAATGTGTCGAAGGGACGTATTACCTGATTAATTTTGAAGGCGAAGGCGCGGTGGCGGCCCCGCTGCGTTCGAACTTAAGGCTGAACGAGAGAATTTTGCGTTTTGCTTTGACGAAAGTCGAATAGTATTCCGACAAGCGGTTGATTGCGAGGAGGCTGGAATGGCGAATTTAAACAAAGTTTTTTTGATTGGAAATCTGACGCGGGACCCGGAATTGCGTTACACGCCTAACGGGACGGCGGTGGCCAACCTGGGGCTGGCTGTGAACCGCAGGTTCAAGGACAGCAGCGGTGAACTGAAGGAAGAGGTTTGTTTTTTAACGGTGACGGTCTGGGACAAACAGGCCGAGGCCTGCTGCCAGTATCTCCAGAAGGGCCGTCCGATCTTTGTGGAAGGGGTCCTGCAGTCGAGGTTCTGGGAAACGGGCGACGGCCAGAAAAGGAGCGCCATCGACGTGCGCGCCGAGCGCGTCCAGTTTTTGGGGAATTACGGTCCGAAGGAAAAAGAAAAAGAGGCCGCCGAGAAGGCGGGTGATGTCCATACGGCGGAGGTGGTTCAGCCGACGAACGAGGCGATCAAGCCCGAAGATATCGCCTGGGAGGGATAAAATTGTATTCAGAAAAACGGAGGGGAAAATTGTCGAACACGCATACGCAAAGGGAAGATAACAGAAGACAAAGATCGGCGGGCCCGGGATGGGGTCCGGGATGGGGCGCGAGATACCAGCTCCCCAAAGACGCGGTTATCGATTATAAGAACATCAGTCTGCTGCAGAAATATCTCAACGACCGCGGCAAGATTGTTCCGCGCCGCATCACGGGTATTTCAGCCAAGGAGCAGAGGCAGCTGGTCAGCGCCATCAAAAAGGCCAGGTTTCTGGCGCTCTTGACGGCGGGCCGCGGGAGAAACAGAGAAGGCATCAAGAGAGATTAACGATCAATGAAGGGCGGTCGATTATGCAAGTGATTTTATCCCAGGATGTTCTCAAGCTAGGGAAAACAGGTGAGGTGGTCAAGGTCAAGGAGGGATATGCCCGGAATTTTCTTATCCCTCGTAAAATGGCCTGGGTGGCTACACCACAGAACCTTAAGAAGATTGAACAGATGGAGAAGAAGCGTAAGGTGCAGTATGACCGCCAGAAGGCCGACGCCCAGGTGCTGGCCGAGAAACTGAACAAGCTCTCCTGTACGGTCAGCGTTGAGGTCAACGACCTGGAACGGTTATACGGGGCCGTGACGGAAACCGATATTATCAAAGCCATCGAGGCCGAAGGTTTCAAGGTCGAACGGGGGCAGATTGTTCTCGAGAAACCGATCGAGGAATTGGGTATTTTTGAAGCGGGCGTTAAACTCCATCCGGAAGTGACAGCCAAAATACGCTTATGGGTCACCAAGAAATAAGGGTCCCGCCGCAGAATGTTGACGCGGAGAAATCCGTTCTCGGGGCCCTCCTGATCGATGATGAGGCGATCGGGGCGGCCATCGAGATCCTGGACGAGACATGGTTCTACGAAGACGCCAACCGCAGGATCTTCCGGGCCGTTGTCGACCTTTACGGCCAGCGCAAGAAAGTCGACCTTGTTACCCTTTCCGACAAGCTCAAGAGTGACGGCACCCTCGAAGAAGTCGGGGGCGTCACTTACCTTTCCTTTCTGATCGACCTTGTCCCCAGTGCCACCAATATCGAGCATTATGCCAACATCGTCAAGGAAAAGGGCATCCTGCGCCGGCTTATCAGGAACGCGACCAATATCATCGCCGAGAGTTATGAGTCCACCGGCAATGTCGAGCAGGTCGTGGATAACGCCGAGAGGCTCATCTTCGAGGTCGCGGACTTAAAACAGCATCAGAAATCCGTCCATATCAAAGACCTTGTCCGCCGCAGCATCGAGACCCTGGATATCCTTTACCAGCGCAAGCAGCATGTCACGGGGGTCGCCACCGGTTTTGAGAAATTCGACCACATGACCGCTGGCCTGCAGAGTTCCGACCTGATCATCATCGCCGGGCGCCCGTCGATGGGAAAAAGCGCCCTGGCCATTTCGATCGCTGAACACATCGGGATCGAGTCTAAAAAGGCCGTGGGGGTATTCAGCCTGGAGATGTCCAAGGAACAGCTGGTGCAGAGGATGCTTTGTTCGCAGGCGCGGGTGGACGCCCACAAGGTCAGGAGCGGGTTTCTTTCCCCTTCGGACTGGCCCAAACTGACGGCGGCCGCGGGGCGGTTGTCCGAGTCTAGGATATTTATCGACGACACGCCGGCGATCTCCGCCCTGGAATTGCGGGCCAAGGCAAGGAGGCTGAAGGCCAACCAGGGGGTCGAGCTGATCGTCCTCGATTATTTGCAGCTGATGCGCAGCACCATCCCTTCGGACAGCCGGCAGCAGGAAATTTCCGAAATCTCCCGTTCCCTGAAGGCGCTGGCGAGGGAGCTGAGCATCCCTGTGATCGCCTTGAGCCAGTTGTCGCGGGCCGTTGAGTCGCGCCAGGACCACAAGCCCCAGCTTTCGGACTTGCGCGAATCAGGGGCCATCGAACAGGACGCGGACCTCGTCGTGCTTCTGATGCGCGAAGAATATTACAACCCCACGGAAGAAAACAAGGGGATCGCCGACGTGATCATCGCCAAACAGCGCAACGGCCCTGTGGGGACGGTGAAGCTCGCCTTCATCAAGGAATACATGAGATTTGAAAATCTTGCGTACGCGGATTGACAGGGCCGGCGAATCCCTTTATAATCAACTAAATTTTATTGGTCCTTATCCTTTAATGGAGTTTACCGCCTTGAGATTCTCCCGTGTATTATTCATCGTGCTGTGTGCGTTTTTGGGGTTGGCGCCAATGCAACAGAACGCGGTTTCCGCGCCGGCGAGCGAATCCGCCGACGCTGTCCCCGCTTCCCCGACGGTCGTTAAATCCATTGATGTGAAGGGCAACAAGACGATCAGTGTGAGCGCTATCCTGGCGAAAATCAAGACCAGGGTCGGCCAGGAATACATCCAGTCGGTCCTCAGCGACGATTTAAAGCGGCTCTACAATACGGGATATTTCTCGGACGTCCGGGTCGACAGGCAGCCGCAGGACGGCGGCGTGAAAGTTATATTTCTCATCGAGGAAAAACCCGTCATCGACAAAGTCACCTTTTCGAAGGTCGCGTATTTTTCTCCCAAGGTCCTTGTCAAAAAGATCAAGACCCAGGGGGGGAAATTTCTGGATAACAAATCTCTCAAGGACGACGAGAACACGATCAAGGAGCTTTACGCCAAGAAGGGTTTGACGCTGGCCGAGGTGGAGACGCAGACTTCCAGGGATGAAGCGACCGGCAAGGTCAACGTCCATTTCATCATCCGGGAAGGTCAGAGGGTGAGGATCCGCCGGATCAATGTCGACGGGAACGTGAAGTACAAGGACAAGCAGATCATCAGGATCATCAAGGCCCGCGCCAAGACGGTCTTTAATTCGGGATATTTGAGCGAGGAAACCCTGCAGCAGGACATGGAGCGGATCCTTTCGTTTTACGAACAGCACGGGTTTATTGACGCCAAGGCGGATTACGCTGTTGAACAGCGCCCCAAAGGCTTCATTGACGTCAAGATCGCTATCAGCGAAGGCCGGCAATACATGGTCGGGCATATTGTCGTTTCCGGGAATGCCGTGGTCCCCGAGAGCGATGTCCTCAACGCCATGGAAGATATCAAGGTCAACAACGTTTTCAGCCGCGAAAAATTAAGCGTCGATATTTCGCGCATCCGGTCGCTTTATTTCGACAAGGGCTATATCTTCGCGGACGTGCGTGATGCCACGTCTCTGGACCCGGAGACGGGGAACGTGGATATCCGTCTTGACGTGACGGAAGGCAGCGTGGCTTATGTGAATAAAATCAAGGTCCAGGGGAACGCCCGCACCAGGGATATCGTCATCCGCCGGGAGTTGAGGTTAAACCCGGGCGACCGGTTTGACGGCGGGAAGCTCAAGCGCAGCAAAGAACGTCTGACCAACCTGCAATATTTTGAGGACGTCGGGTTCGACATCGAAGATACCGACCAAAACGACCGCAAGGACCTGGTGGTCCAGGTCAAGGAAGCCAAGACAGGGAGTTTCAGCTTCGGCGGCGGGTTCAGCACCGTGGACAAAGTCATCGGGTTTATCGAGGTCGAGCAGAGAAATTTTGATTTTACCAACTGGCCTACGTTCACCGGGGGCGGCCAAAACCTGAAGCTGCGCGCGGAAACCGGATCGACCAGGAACAATCTGCTTTTGAGTTTTACCGAGCCGTGGATCTTCGACCATCCGGTCTCCGGCGGGTTTGACGCCTTCCGTACCGAGCGCACCCGCGCGCAGGACATCGGTTACGCCTACGCGGAAAAGAGGGTCGGCGGCAATATCCGTTTGGGGAAGGAGTTCTCCGAACACACCACCGGCCGCCTCAGTTATCGGCGGGAGGACGTAACGATCCAGGATTTGGAGAGTAACGTCTCCGCGGATTTGCTGGCCGAGGAAGGGACCAATGCCGTCAGTTCCCTTGGGGGTTCTGTGACCTGGAATTCCACGGACAGCAGTTTTAATCCGACCAAGGGATTGATTGTGACCGGATCAACGGATCTGGCCGGGGGTCCCCTGGGAG
>JACRHQ010000034.1 GCA_016217585.1 Candidatus Omnitrophota bacterium
CGCAAAGAATTTTTGGCGGCCTTTACCCGGGTCTCCCGTTTGAAGCTACCCGAAAAATTTCGTTTTTGCAAACCGCCTCGCGAGGGGTCTCGTCGAGGCTAACTAAAAAATAGCCGTTTTCACGCTTTTTTCAGGTTTAACGTATTTCGTATTTCGTGGCAAAGCGAGATACTCCTCCTTCGGAGGACGGCGAGATACGAGCGACGAGAAA
Source organism: Candidatus Omnitrophota bacterium (assembly GCA_016217585.1). Classification (GTDB taxonomy): domain Bacteria; phylum Omnitrophota; class Gorgyraeia; order Zapsychrales; family Zapsychraceae; genus UBA10015. The sequence continues at coordinate 212 of JACRHQ010000034.1, forward strand.
ATGGCCATGAAACTTTACATCGGTACGAGCGGTTATAATTATCCCCACTGGGGCAACGGCGTTTTTTATCCTAAAGATCTGAAGCAGGACCAATGGCTCGAATTCTACGGCCGGCAGTTTAATTCCGTCGAGTTAAGCGGCACCTTCCACCAGATCCCCGATACCGCGATGGCCAACGCCTGGCTGCGGGCCACCCCGCGCGAATTCCAGTTTGCCGTCCAGGGATCGAAATTCATCACGCACGTCAAGCAGTTGAAGGATCCCGGGGAAGCGCTGGCAACGCTGGCGGAGAATCTGCGGCCGCTGAAACCGAAGGCCGCCTGTTTCCTCTGGCAGATGCCGGAGGGGTTTAAGAAAGACAGCGGGCTGCTGGCGGGGTTCTGCCAGCAGCTTAAAAAGACACCACTGTTCAGGGACGTCCGTCACGTCTTCGATTTTAAAGACCCCGGCTGGTTATGCGACGACATTTACAAAGTATTGAGAGATTCCCGCTGCTGTTTATGTCTGAACGATTCGGCCTCCTCCTCCGGAGGAGGAGGCCGGCCCGGCGAATGGGTGGCCACGACGGATTTTATCTATCTGCGCTGCCACGGCGGCCGGACTTTTTATAATTCCCATTATTCCCGCAAAGAGCTGGAGGGCCTCGCGGACAAGCTGCGCGGCCGGCGCGACCGGGTCCACACCTTGTACGTGTTTTTCAGCAACGACGAGCAGGGGTTTGCCGTGTATAACGCCCAGACGTTCCGCATGCTCCTTTTGGAACGGAGGATGATCTGATGTCCGCGCCGCGAGCGCTTCTGATTGTCGACGTGCAAAACGATTTCTGCCCGGGCGGCGCCCTCGCGGTGGTGGACGGCGACAAGGTAGCGGCTGTCCTGAACAAGTATATCGCGGCCTTTGTAAAACAGGACGCGCTTGTCATTGCCTCACGGGACTGGCATCCGCGCAAGACAAAGCATTTTAAAGAGTTTGGCGGGCCGTGGCCCGCGCATTGCGTGCAGAACACCCCGGGCGCCGCGTTTCATCCCGCCCTGAAATTGCCCGCGCGAACAATCGTCGTGTCCAAGGGGATGGACCCGGATAAGGACAGCTATTCGGCCTTCCAGGCCGTCGACGGACGGAGACGGCCGTTACGGGACATATTGAAAGACGCGGGCGTTAAAGAGCTCTGGGTCGGCGGGCTGGCCACCGATTATTGCGTCAAGGCCTCGGTCCTGGACGCGTTGAAACATTTTAAAGTCTATCTTCTCACCGATGCCATCAGGGGCGTCGATATCAACCCCGGCGATTCAAAAAAGGCGATTGATGAGATGCTCAAAGCCGGCGCGCGGGAAATGACGTTGGAGAATTTTAGTAGAAAACGAATAACTTAACCCCTTGACGATACGGGCTTCGTTACCCTAACCGATTCCGTGCTATGAACAATAGTTTGAAAGTTGATCTTTACGAGCTCACCATGGCCGCCGGGTATTTCCAGAACAAGGTCGAGGCCCGCGCCACGTTCGAATTGTCCTGCCACACCATGCCGGAGAACCGGTCGTTTCTGGTCGCCTGCGGCCTGGAACAGGTCGTGGAATACATCCTGAATCTGCGTTTCAGCGACGAGGATATTGCGTTCCTGAAAAGTCTTCCGGTTTTCCGCGACGTCAAAAGCGGTTTTTTTGATTATCTGAAAAGTTTCAGATTCACCGGCGATGTTTGGGCCATGCCGGAGGGGGAGATCTTTTTCGCGCGGGAACCAGTCATCCAGGTCGAGGCGCCCATTATTGAAGCGCAGATCCTGGAGACGTATTTGTTGTCGGTCATCAATGTCGAGAGCCTGGTGGCCGCCAAAGCGGCGCGCGTCGTTGCCGCCGCCTGCGCCGACGGTGTGGCGCGCGGGGTCATCGACTTTGGTTCCCGCAGGGCGCACGGGCCCGAGGCGGGGGTTTTGGCCGCGCGGGCGTCGTACCTCGCGGGGTGCGCCGGGACATCCAACGTTGACGCGGGCAAGCGGTTCGGGGTCCCCGTCTACGGGACGATGGCGCATTCGTGGGTCGAGGCCTTTGATTCGGAAGAGGAATCTTTTGAAAAATATCACGCGGCCTTTCCCGAGGGCATCATCCTGCTCGTCGACACCTACGATACGCTGCGCAGTGTCCGGAAAATCGTCCAGATGCCTTTGCGGGAGAAACTTAAAGGGGTGCGTCTGGACAGCGGTGACCTTAAGGTCTTGAGCCGGAAAGTCCGGAAGATTCTCGACGGTGCCGGCTTGCCGCACGTCAAGATTTTAGCCAGCGGCAACTTGAACGAATACAAGATTGCCGAATTGGTCAAAGCCAAAGCGCCTGTTGATCTGTTCGGCGTGGGGACCGACATGGTGACGTCCAGGGATTGCCCGGCGCTGGATTTGACGTACAAGCTCGTGCAGGTCCGGGAAAAAGACGGGACGGTCAAATATAAATCCAAGACCAGTCCGCGAAAAGAAACTATCCCCGGCAAGAAACAGGTGTTTCGCCAATACGACGGCAAAGGGATGTTCAAGAAGGATGCGATCGGTCTCTCGACGGAAAAGGCACCGGCCGGCGCGCGGGCGTTGCTGCAACCGGTCATCCTCGCCGGAAAATTGACCGGGAAGCTGCCTCTTCTGGAAGAGGCGCGTCAAGCTGCCGCGGCCAAACTGGCGCAGTTGCCTCCCGGGTTCAGGGATATAGACAAGAGACGGACCGGGAAAGTCGGATACACCGCCGCAATCTCACAGCTAAGGATCAAGAAACGGGCATGACACGGCAGAAAATCCTTATTGTCGAAGACGACCCGCATATCCTCAAGCTGGTCCAATATAATCTTGAGAAAGCGGGGTTCGAGTGCCGGACGGCGGCCGCGGCGCGACAGGCCTTTGAAGAGCTCGATCGCCAGAAGATCCATCTGATCGTGCTGGACGTCATGCTTCCGGGCATGGACGGCTTCGAGCTGTGCAAGGAGATCAAGAAAAAACAAACGTGGGCGGCCATTCCCGTCCTCATGCTCACCGCGCGGGCCGAGGAGATCGACCGCGTTTTGGGGTTGGAACTCGGCGCCGACGATTACATGGTCAAGCCCTTCAGCCCGCGGGAGCTCGTGCTGCGGATCAAGGCCATTTTAAGGCGCGGAGAACCGAAGGAAACGCGAACGGAGGAGGTCTTGGCCGTCGGGAAACTGACCGTGGACAAGTCCCGCCATAAAGTCCTGGCCGCCGGCCGCGAGGTCCCGCTGACCCCCATGGAATTCAAGTTGCTGGTATTATTGATGGAACGCCGCGGCCGCCTGCAGTCGCGCGAGCGGCTTTTGAGCGACGTCTGGGACATCGATGCCGATGTCACCACGCGCACCGTGGACACGCACGTCAAATGCCTGCGCCGGAAGCTTGGTAAAATGGGACAATGCATCGAAACCGTCCGCGGGTACGGCTACCGGTTGCGCGACGAGGAGTTTTCCGGCGAATGAAGGTCCGTCACAAAATCGTTTCTCTTTTTATCCCCAGGCTTGTTCGGGAAATCACGGCATGGGCCAAATCTTTCGCCGACGGGGATTTTTCGAAGAGGATTTCTCTCGGCGCCCGTGATGAAATGGAAGAGCTGGCCGATTCGCTCAATTCCATGTCCCGGCAGATCCAGTCCAGGATGGAAGAGTCCATCGCCGACAAGTCCCGGCTGGAGGCGGTCTTTTTGAGCATGTTCGACGGGGTCATGGTCATCGACCACAAGGGGGCGATCATCCTCATTAATCAGGCCTTGAGAAAATTCTTGTCCGTTGAGCAGGAGACCGCCGGCAGAAAGCCGCTGGAGGTCATCCGCAACATGGAAATCCAGGCAATGGCGGAGAATATCCTGGCCTTGAAGAGCCGCTTCGAATCAAGGGAGATCACGGTTTCTTTCCCTGAAGAAAAGATCCTGCTGGTGCATGCCACCCCTGTTGCGCGGGACAACCGCGTGGACGGCGCCGACCTGGTCTTCCATGACATCACGGAACTGCGCCGGCTGGAACGGGTCCGCCGGGAATTTGTGGCCAACGTTTCGCATGAGCTGCGCACGCCGGCCGCGACGATCCGCGGATACGCCGAAACCCTGCTCGAAGGGGCGCTGGAGGACAAACAGCACGCGGGCGAATTTGTCCGCATTATCCATGACGACGCCCGTCGCCTGGCGAAACTGGTCAACGACCTTTTGGACCTATCCCGCATCGAATCGGGGAAAATGAAACTTGCCCTGGAGGAATGCGCCCTGGGGTCTGTCATCGACGGGGTCTTGACGGCCATGGACAAGGAGGCCCGGAGGAATTCCGTCACCCTGCGAAAAGAAGTCCCTCCGGGGCTGGCCAAAGTCAGGATCGACGAGGCGGCCATCGCGCAGGTGCTTTTAAACCTGGTCGAGAACGCCGTCAAATACAATAACGCGGGCGGCAGCGTCACCGTCGGCGCGCGCGAGACGCCGCGTTTCCTCGAGGTGAGCGTTGCGGACACGGGCATCGGCATCCCGCGGGAGGACCTTCCCCGGATCTTTGAACGGTTCTACCGGGTGGACAAGGCGCGCTCGCGCGAACTGGGCGGCACCGGCCTGGGGCTTTCCATCGTCAAACACATCGTCCAGGCCCACCGCGGCGAGGTCATGGTCGAAAGCGAATTAGGCAAAGGCTCCACGTTCCGGTTTACTTTACCTTTGGCTTCTTAAACCAATAATTTGCCCCAAGCCCTTGTTATTAGCCGAAAAATATGTTATCTTTCCGATAGTTTGATTCGATGTAAATGTTTAGCGGGCACCTCAGATGCGTGACGTAAAAAAGTCAAAAAGTTTTTGCGTTACTGGGATTTTCGTCGAATAATGGAATCATGGTCGACGGAGTAATGCTGACAGAGAAGACGAAGGAAGAATTGATCA
>JACRHQ010000037.1 GCA_016217585.1 Candidatus Omnitrophota bacterium
AGGGGCACGAGGGGGTCGCCTCGTGGGAGTACATCGAGCAGGTCAAGAGTCTCGTGAAGATCCCCGTGATCCTCAACGGCGACGTCAAGACGCCCGAGGATGTCAAGCGCGCATTCGAGGCCGGCGCCGACGCGGTCATGATCGGACGCGCCGCCATCGCCAACCCCTGGATTTTCCGCCAGGCCAAACATTATCTGGCGACCGGCCGGCACCTGCCCCAGCCCAACCTGCAGGAACGCATCGAACTCTGCGTCGAACATTTGAAGCTCTCCGTTTATTACAACTGGTTGCGCGACGCCGTCATCCCGTACAGCAAATATTACGTCGCGTATTTAAAAGGCGTCCCCCATGTCCAGAAACTTCGGCAGGAATTAATGCGGCTGGTCGATTTGGACCAGGTCATTGATTGTCTGCGACAATTTCTGGCCCATGAGGCGCGGGATATCCCCTCCACATCCGGCTGACAACAGGAACCGCAGATGAAAAAATATGATGTCATCGTCATCGGCTCCGGCGGCGGGTCGAAGATCACCTCCCCGGCCGCGAAAATGGGTTTCAAAGTCGCCGTCCTGGAGAAAGACCGTTTGGGCGGGACGTGCCTCAACCGCGGCTGTATCCCGTCTAAAATGCTCATCCATCCCGCCTACGTCGCCACGCATATCCGGGAAGCCCATAAATTCGACATCCATGTCAACCCGCATTTCACCGTTGATTTCGCGAAACTGGTCACGCGCATCAGCCGGACGGTGGACGCCGATTCCGACAGTATCGAAGCCGGCTATCAGCGCAATCCCAATATTGATTTTTATCCCGCGTCCGGCCACTTTGTCTCCAACAAGGTCATCGAGGTAAACGGCGAACAGATTGCCGCCGACAAAATTTTTATCGCCACCGGCGCGCGCCCCGCTATTCCCACGATCCCCGGACTGGCCGGGACACCGTACATGACCAGCGCCGGGGCCTTGCGCAACCTCAAACTGCCCAAGAGCCTCATCGTGATCGGCGCCGGCTACATCGCCGTCGAGCTCGGCTACGCCTACCGGGCGCTGGGCAGCGACGTCCATTTTCTGGTGCGCAGCCGTTTTCTACGCGGTGAAGACACCCAGATTGCCGAAGAGTTCACCCGCGTTTTCTCCCAACACTGCGCCGTCCATTGCGGCGCCGTCCCCATCCGGGTGGAACACAACGCTGGCATGTTCCGCGTGACTTGTCAAAAACAGGACGGCGGCACAGAGCAACTGACCGCGGACGCCCTTCTGGTCGCCACGGGTATCACCCCCAATACTGACACGCTGGGGCTGGAGAATACTTCAATTCAACGCACCGAAAAAGGGTTTATCAAAGTCGACGGCTATTTGCGCACAGCCGTCCCCGGGGTCTGGGCCATGGGCGATTGCGTCGGCAATTATCTCTTCCGCCATTCCGTCAACTTTGAAGGGGAATATCTTTTCCGCACGATCTTTCTCGAAAAAAAGGACGAACCGCTGCGCTACCCGCCGGTCCCTCACGCGGTATTCTCCTATCCGCAGATCGCGGGGGTGGGCAAGACCGAAGACCAGCTTAAAGCCGAAGGAGCTGACTATGTCGTCGGGCTGAATCCCTATAAAAGCAGCGGCATGGGAATGGCATTGCTTTCCGACCACGGTTTCTGTAAAATACTTATCGACCGTAAGACCCGGAATATCCTGGGGGCGCATATCGTCGGCGAAGAAGCCTCCGACATGGTCCACATGCTGATCGCGTTTATGAACAAACAGGGAACGCTCGATGATCTGTTGAACATGATCTACATCCACCCCGCGCTCCCCGAAATCGTGCGCAACGCCGCGCGCAAGGCCCAGGCGGCGCTTGCCTGAAGGTAGAAAATGAGAGACTCTGAACGTGCCATCTCGATCAAGAATCTGACGAAATATTACGGCAAGCTGCAGGCGCTGGATAATATCTCTTTGGAAATCAAACGCGGCGATTTCTTCGCGTTCCTGGGCCCCAACGGCGCCGGAAAAACCACGACCATCAACGTCCTGACCGGACTTTCGAATTTCCAAAAAGGCGAGGTTAAGGCCTTCGGCTACGACACGACCCGTGAATATACACGCACCCGCCGGTTGATCGGGCTGTGCGCCCAGGAATTCAACTTTGACCCCTTCCTGACGATCCATCAACTTCTCTCTTATCAGGCGGGCTACTTCGGCATTCCGCCCCGGGAGGCTTCACAGCGCAGCGACGAACTCCTCGAACGTTTTCAACTGATCGAAAAACGCAACGTCAAGCACCGCGCCCTCTCCGGCGGGATGAAAAAACGGCTCCTCATCTGCCGGGCGCTTATCCACGACCCGGAGATCCTTATTCTCGACGAACCGACCGCGGGATGCGACCTTGAATTGAAATTCTTGATCTGGGATTACCTGGCCCAGCTCAATAAAGAAGGCAAAACAATCTTTTTAACCACCCATTACATGGAAGAGGCCGAAAAGCTCTGCAAAACCATCGGCATCATCAACCACGGCCGGATCGTGCGTATCGGCGACCGCCAAACCCTTCTCAAGGACAAATCCCTGGAAGCGGTTTTCATGGAAGTGACGGGACAAGAATAAAAGACGTATCTCGTATCTCGTCGTTCGTATCTCGTAATTAAACTTCAGGACGAGTTACAGACGAGATACGAGATACTAGCTACGAGATACGAAATATGATTACTAATCTTATAGGAGTTCTGGCATTATCC
>JACRHQ010000038.1 GCA_016217585.1 Candidatus Omnitrophota bacterium
CATCGCCCGTGACCGCAGCCTTTCCTATCAACAGTTGGAAGAATCCATTACCCTTGCCGTTGAAAATCTCAAACGCCTCGATGTGGTGCCGCGCGAGCGCGTCGCCTTGAACAGCCCGAACACCGTGGAATACATCGTCGCGCTTTTCGCGTTGTGGCGTCAGCGTGCGGTGGCGTGTTTGTTGAGCCCGCGTTTGCCGGAAGGAGGCGCACGCGCGTGCCTTCAAAACATTTCCTGCGCGAGGACCATTGCGCCGGAGGAAATCTCTATTCCGGGGACACGTACCAATGAAAAGGTACGTGTCCCCGGGTATGCCATCAATGATGCCGCAGATATTATGTTCACCTCCGGCAGCAGCGGCGAGCCGAAGGCCGCGGTCCACACCCTGGCCAGCCATTATTTCAACGCGCTGGGCGCCAACGAGCGGATCCCTGTCATCCCGGGGGACCGGTGGCTGCTGTCTTTGCCGTTGTATCATGTGGGCGGGCTTGGAATCGTCTGGCGAACATTTTTAGCCGGCGGGACAGTCGTCGTGCCGGATTTATCGGCAGATTTGGCGGATTCATTACGTAAATTTAACGTCACCCACGTTTCCCTGGTGCCGACACAGTTGCATCGGCTTTTAAGTGACCCGAAAAATGTCGGCGTGCTGCAAAAAATGAAAGCTGTTTTGATCGGCGGCGGCCCGGTCCCCGGCGCCCTGATCCTCCGGGCCATTGACGCGGGGTTGCCGGTTTACGTGACCTACGGGTTGACGGAAACGGCCTCGCAGGTGGCGACGTCCAATCGTTTGACGAAAGAAAATCCCTCGCCCGAAGCCCGGCCGCTGCGTTACAGCGAGGTATGCGTCTCACCGGATAATGAGATCCTGGTGCGCGGGAAAACGTTGTTCGCGGGGTACTGGCGCAACGGCCGCGTGGACCCTTGCGTCGATCAAGAAGGGTGGTTCGCCACGGGCGATCTGGGCCGCCTGAACGCGGACGGTTCGCTCACGGTCCTGGGGCGCAAGGACAATATGTTCATCTCCGGAGGGGAAAACATCCAGCCGGAGGAGATCGAGCGGCATCTGTGCCGGATCGACGGCGTTGTCCAGGCGGTCGTTGTGCCCGTCGCCAGCGATGAGTTCGGCGCGCGGCCCGTGGCGTTCGTCCAGACTAAAGACGGGACGCGAATTTCCGGGGTGGAGATTTTGTCCTTTTTGCGCAGCTATCTTCCTTCCTTTAAATTACCCGTCCATCTCTGCGCCTGGCCCGCAACCGCGCCGACCGGCCTCAAACCCGACCGCGCCTATTTTCTTCGCTTGATCAAAGATCTCTCGTCCCTAAAAGCCATTTGACAAACTAACCCCGTTCGGTTATCTTTGATGTAGTTCCCCCGCAGTAATTCCAGTCCCAATTATCGCCCGATTCCCGCTTTAAGATTCTGTTTGGGAATTTTAGAAATTGATTTTCATGTATAGCATTTAATGCTATACTAAAAAAGGAGTGGGGGGTGCGGCTCTTTTTGAACAGATGCTTCGCTCACCAGATCGATGACCATGACCTGGGCCAGGATTATATCAAGGACATCCTTGAAGATATCGCCCAGGGGAGGATATCCGCGCCAAAGATTTTAAGGCCTTATGTATCCTGGCTGATGAATACGCCCGGCTGACAACCGCGGAGATCGCCCGGTTGCTTGTCCAAAAAAGCTTTGTGGAGGTCCTAAATGATTAAGAAACGCACTCAATATAACATGTGGGACATGGTTGCAGAGAGTTTAGAGGATCTTTCCCGGGTCAAGGATGTCACCACTTCTATGCGCCAACTTGATGAACTCAAATATCCCGCACCGAAAGAATATACGGCCCGGGATATCCGGCACATCAGAGAAAAATTACACGTCAGCCAAGCGGTTTTCGCGCATCTTCTCAACACAAAGTTGACCACCGTTCAAAAGTGGGAACGGGGTGTTAATACTCCTGCCGGTCCAGCCAGTCGTCTTCTGCAAATATTCGAAAGTAAAATCAAAAAGCAGCGAAGTTAAAGAATGGTTAGAATCGGCCTGTTGCGAAGAAAAGGTCAGCGGTTCTTACTTGGATTTTTTGTCTTGCTGACGTAGTTTCTCGAGTTTCGCGCGCAGGTCTGCGGGAAGAAGGATCTTCTGCTGGGTCGCTTTGCTCACCGCCACGTGGACCGTGCGCCCGGTGCCAACGATCTCCTGCTTGGCGTTCAGTAAAATGTAGGTCAGCGTAAAGGAGGTTTGGCCGACTTTTTCCACCGTGACCCGGACCTCGAGGACGTCACCGACAAAAAGGGGGGCCTTGTA
>JACRHQ010000001.1 GCA_016217585.1 Candidatus Omnitrophota bacterium
TCATATATTTACTCAACACCCCGCGCGTGTAGCGCGGCGCGGGGGCCTGCCAGCGGCTTAAGCGGTCTTTGATTTCTTGATCAGGAATATCCAGATTGATCTCACGTTTAACAGTGTCAATGGAGATCGGGTCGCCGTCTTTGATGATCGCCAATGGGCCGCCGACATACGCTTCGGGTGTGATGTGTCCGACCACAAACCCGTGGCTGCCGCCGGAAAAACGGCCGTCGGTAATAAGCGCCACGGTCTTGCCTAAACCTTTGCCCATAACGGCCGAGGTCGGCGAAAGCATTTCGCGCATACCCGGACCTCCTTTAGGGCCTTCAAAACGGATCACGATAACATCACCCGCCTTGACCGTGCCGTCCAAAATGCGTTTGAGCGCCGCTTCTTCAGAATCGAACACACGTGCCTTACCGGAAAACTTGCTTCCCTCTTTTCCGGTGATCTTGGCGACCGCGCCGCCGGAGGCGAGGTTCCCGTACAAAATGACCAAGTGACCTTCCTTCTTGATGGGATTGTTCAACGGCCGGATGATCTCCTGACCTTTGGGATATGGTTTCACGCTTTTGAGGTTCTCGCTCACGGTCTTGCCCGTCACCGTCAGGCAATCGCCGTGCAGTAACCCCGCGTCCAAAAGTGTTTTCATCAAAGGCAAAATACCGCCGATGGCGACGAGCTCCGCCATCACAAAGCGTCCGCTGGGTTTTAAATCGGCCAAAACCGGGACGTTTTTACCGACGCGGGTAAAATCGTCAATGGACAAGGAAACTCCGACGGCGTGCGCCATGGCCAGCAAATGCAGCACGGCGTTCGTCGAACCACCCAAGGCGATCACAACGGTGATGGCGTTTTCAAATGCCTTCAGGGTCATGATATCTTTAGGCCGGATATTTTTTTGTAAAAGATTCATCGCCGCTTTGCCGGCATTGACACAATCCTGCGTCTTGGCTTTTGAGATCGCGTCTTGCGCGGAACTGTTGGGAAGGCTCATGCCCAGCGCTTCAATGGCGCTCGCCATTGTGTTCGCCGTGTACATCCCGCCGCAGGAACCCGGCCCGGGGATCGCGCAGGCTTCCACGTGATGCAGGTCTTTTTCCGAGATCTTTTTGTTCGCGTACGCGCCGACGGCCTCAAAGACGGAAACAACGTCGAGATTCTTTCCCTTGTAGCAACCGGGCAATATGGTGCCGCCGTAAACGAAAACCGACGGGCGGTTCAGGCGCGCCATCGCGATGATACACCCGGGCATGTTCTTGTCGCACCCGCCAATGGCAACGATCCCGTCGAATCCTTCGCATCCAACGACCGTTTCCACCGAATCCGCGATGACCTCGCGCGAGACGAGCGAATACTTCATCCCTTCCGAACCCATCGAAATCCCGTCGGAAACCGTGATCGTATTAAAAATGACCGCCTTGCCACCAGTTTTGTCCACACCGCTGGCCGCTTTTTCCGCGAGCTTGTCGATGTGCATGTTGCAGGGCGTAACCATGCTCCAGGTGGAGGCAACACCGATTTGGGGTTTCTTGAAGTCGTTTTCCTTGAATCCGACGGCGCGCAGCATCGCGCGCGACGGCGCGCGCTCGTAACCGTCGGTGACAATTGAGGAGTACTTTCGGAGATTTGATTGTTTTGACATTTTTGTATCTCGTCGTCCGTATCTCGTATTTCGCTTTAGTTTAACGACGAGCGACGGGATACGAGATACGAATCAAACTAACCAGGGCTTCTCTTGCTTCAGCTTCTTTTCAAAATCATGAATCTTATCCGAAAATTGCTGCGTCCAGCCGATGTGGTCGAGCCCTTTCAAAAGACACGTCTTGGCAAAAGGATTGATGTCGAAGTGATGTTGTTTTCCCGCCGGGTCAATAACGGTCTGTTTTTCCAGATCAGCGCTCACCTGCTCACCCGGCTTTTGGGTCACCTGCTTAAACAGCGATTCGACCTCATCCGATTTTAATGCTACCAGCAAAATCCCGTTTTTCACACAATTATTGTAAAAAATATCGGCAAAGGTGGGCGCGATGATGACGCGGAAGCCGTAATCGGCCAGCGCCCAGGGCGCGTGCTCGCGGCTTGACCCGCAGCCAAAATTATCCCGCGCCAAAAGAACCGTCGCCTTGCGATAAGCCGGCTTATTCAAAACGAAATCCGGATTTTCCCTGGTGCCTTCGTAATCGAGATAACGCCATTCATGGAAAAGATGCTTGCCGAAACCGCTGCGCTCAATTTTACGCAAGAATTGTTTCGGTACGATCGCGTCGGTATCCACGTTGACGCGATCCAGCGGCGCGGCAATGCCTGCATGTCGTATAAATGGTTGCATTTTACAGATACTTTCTCACGTCGGTAAGTTTGCCTTCGATGGCCGCCGCCGCGACCATGATGGGACTCATCAGATGCGTACGGCCTCCGGGCCCCTGACGGCCTTCAAAATTGCGGTTGCTCGACGACGCGCAGCGCTCGCCGGGTTTCAGTTGATCGTCGTTCATTCCCAAACACATCGA
>JACRHQ010000042.1 GCA_016217585.1 Candidatus Omnitrophota bacterium
GATCATCAGGTTATACGTTTTGCGCAAATATTCGAGAATTGCCCCGTCCATTTCATCGCCGGCGATGCGGATCGATTTCGAAAAAACCAGCCCCCCGAGCGAAATGACCGCGAACTCGGTCGTACCGCCCCCGATGTCGATGATCATGTTCCCGGCGGGTTCTTCGACCGGCAGACCGACTCCTATCGCCGCCGCCTTCGGCTCTTCGATGAGAACGACCGACCTCGCCCCGGCGCGTTCCGCGGAATCACGGACAGCCCTTTTTTCAACAGCCGTAATTCCGGAGGGAATGGCGATGACCATGGCCGGACGCACCAGGACCCGGCGCTTGTGCACTTTTTTGATGAAATATCTCAACATGGCCTCGGTGATCTCAAAATCAGAAATGACCCCGTCTTTCATCGGACGGATGGCCACGATATTTCCCGGCGTGCGGCCCAGCATCTTCTTGGCGTCTTCGCCGACCGCCACGACACGGTTGGTCTCTTTTTCAATTGAAACCACCGACGGTTCGCACAGGACAACCCCCTCACCCTTGACATAAACCAGGGTGTTCGCCGTCCCCAGGTCAATCCCGATGTCGTTGGAAAATAACCCGATAAAATAATTGAAGGCCTTGAAGCAGAGTTTGAGGAGTCTTTGTAACATGAGTATTTCCTTAAAGATAAGATAATCCCGTCCAGGATTTGCTTTATAATATCGGAAAAGAAAAACCGTGTCAAACAGTATTTCGATTATTTCGATTATTTACGGCCTGATACGTGCGCCTCAACGCCCAAAGCCCTGAAATCCCGGGCAAATCCAGGGTAAGATTTTGCCGTACATTCAATATCTTTAATGCGTACACCAAGTTTTGTGCCTAAGACGGCAAACGCCATGGCCAGGCGATGGTCCCGGTGCGGATCCAACAGGCAATTTGGTCTGTATCCTGGCTGCGGAATGATAACCATTTCATCTTTTTTTTCCTCAATACGGGCTCCGACTTTGCGCAATTCCAGCGCCAGGTCGGTGATCCGGTCGGATTCTTTGGCCCGCGCGTGGCCGATGTCACAAAGGCGGGTTTTGCCGCGGCAAAAAAGCGCCAGGACAGCCATGACCGGCACCAGATCCGGGCAATCCTTCAAAGAAAAATGTCCGCCGCGAAGCTCTGCCGGCCCGTCAACGCGAATGGATTGCGCCGTCATGGAAAAGCGGCCCCCCATTTTCTTTAAAAAAGACAAGATACGCCCGTCGGCCTGAATCAGCCTCCCGTCAAAATTTCCTTTCAAGACCACATTGGATTTATTCAAAAGCGCTGCCGCCATCAAAAAAGCGGCCAGGCCATAGTCCGAAGGGACCGTGAAATCTTTCAACCCACGGAAAATTTGATTCCCCTCGATCCAGTATTCACGCGCGCCGCGCGTTTTTATTTTCACGCCGCCGCGGGCAAGGACCTGGAGCGTCATCGTGATATAGTCGGAGGAAACCATTTTCCCTCCGCTGATGACAAGATGGCTGGAATCATCCAGTTGAGGACAGGCAATCAACAAGGCGGAAATAAACTGGGAACTTAAACCGCCGTTGATATGAACTTCCCCCGGACGCAGGACACCTCCGCGGATACGGATGGGGATGCTCTCTTCCCGGCCAGAACCGCGGATATCGACACCCATCTCGCGTAAAGTTTGCGTCAGAAACCGGTTAGGCCGGCCTTTAAGCGTCCCTTGACCGTCGATCAACGCCGGGCGGCCGCGCAACGCCGCCAAAGGCAAAACAAACCTCAAGACCGTACCGGATTCCTGGACATTGATTGAGGAAAGACGCGGGGAATAAACATTGGCATGGACATGCCAGAGGTGCGGTTGGACCCGTTTCATCCGGGATCCTAATCGGCGGGCAACCCGCATCGCCACCCGCGCGTCATCACAATCGGACGGATACCGGATTTTGGAAATGCCGCCGCAAGCGGCAATCATGAACGCGCGGATGGAATACGACTTTGAAGCAGGAAGCCGTACCGCTCCCCGCAGAACGCCTGACGGTTGAACTTCAAGGATCATTTACTGGATAGTGACCTGGTCGTCTTTGCGGACCTGCCGGCTCGAAAGAGGCGAGACAGGATCGGCGGCGCACATTTCAGGCTGTACGCGCGTTACTTTAATATCACCAAGATGGGCATCTCCCCTGGAAACGGACAAGACCTGGCCCTCCTTGATCCCGTGGTTGGCACCAAGGTTGACAATCACAAATTCGTTTTCACCGTCCACGGTCAGGATCCGTCCCTCCGGAACTTTTGCAGGAGTAACGACAATCTTCCCAAGCTGTATTTCCTCCTGTGGTGGAGGTTCAACCTGCTGTTGGGGTTGAGGGGGCTGTGCGGGAGCCTCTGTCTTTTGTTCTTCCGGGGCTGGAACAGGAACAGTGACGTCGGCGGGTTTTTCCTCACCGGGAGCGGCGGAGGGCTGGGGCTGCTGCTGGAACTTGGCCAGCGCCTCCTCCAACTCACGATTGCGCTGCTCGGAGCTCTGGACTTTCTGCTGCAATTCCTGCAGAGTATCCTGCGCCGTCTGCAACTGGGCCTGCAATTCCGGCAGCTTCTGCGCCGCCTCTTCGTTGCCGGTTATCTTGGCCTGAAGCTCTTCCCGGGCCTTGGTAGCCTCGGCAAGCTGGTCCTGGAGCGACTGGTTTTCCTGCTTCACTTGATCACTGATCCCTTTTTGCAGTTCCAGGTCATCCAGTAATCCGTTGATTTTCTCATCCGCTTCCTTGTTCTTTTCCTGCAGCAAGAACCCCTGTTTGATGGCCTCCTGGAGTTTGGTCTCCAGCTGGGCGGCGTTAGCCACGCTTTTCTGCAAAGCCACCTCGGTCTGTTCGCGGCGCTCTTTCTCCTGATGGAGGAAAAACATGGCCAGGCCGGCCAATGAGAGCGACAAGACGACGAAGATAATCAAAAAGATGACAAAAACTTTGCCGGAAGAGCTTGTGCGGATGTTCATGGCTTTACGTTCCCTTTTGTATTATCCAGAATATTTGAGGTTAGATTTATTTTTATTATAGGAGAATTGCGGAATAAGTAAAGCCAAGAATTGATTTTCTTGGGGCGCTTACGGCAAAGCGACCTTTTCCAGAAATTCCCGTGGGGTACGACAGGAAAATTCCATAAAACATTTACGCGCCGGGTGCTGGAACCCCAGAGACTGCGCGTGAAGCGCGAGCCGCGGAAAATTCGTCTTGCGCCCGTATTTGTCATCCCCCAGGATCGGATGGCCGATGTGGTCCATGTGCACGCGCAGTTGATGCGTGCGCCCGGTCTTGGGGAAAAGCGAAATGAGCGTCACCCCTCGATGACGTTTGATCACCCGGTAAAGCGTCACGGCCGCTTTGGCACTATCGTCATACCGGACGTCCCGCAGATCATGGTGAACGGGGTGACGTCCCAGCGGCGCGTCGATGATGCCTTCGTCGAACTCCACATCACCATCGACCAGGGCCACGTAATGTTTTTTTACGCGATGTTTCTGGAACTGGCTGGCCAGCTGCGCGTGCGTCGCGTTGTCCTTGGCCACGACCAGAAGCCCGGAAGTTTCCTTGTCCAGCCGGTGCACGATCCCCGGACGCACGGCGGTATTGACCCTTCGATTCCGTCCTTCGACAAGCTCAGGACTCGGCCCGAGCGAAGTCGAGGGCCTTCGCTCAGGGTCAATGGTGAGCAAGCCTCCTCTCGAGTCGAGGCGCGTCGAACCATTGAAGTCCGAAAGCCGGCGGCAATGGAACAAGAGGGCAGTAACGAGGGTCCCGGACTTATGCCCCTGCGCGGGATGCACCATCATGCCGCAAGGCTTGTTGACGACCAGCAACGATTCATCTTCATAAAAAATATCCAGCGGGATATTTTCCGGCTCAATCGGCTGCGGTTCCAGGGCCCCCTCGGGGATCTCGACCGAGATGACGTCGTTGTGCTGAACTTTGTAGTGGGCCTTGACTTCCTTGTGATTGACGCGCACGCATCCTTTGTCCAGAAGTTTCTGGACGAAACTGCGCGAAGGGACATCGGCCAGCGCCCGCGTCAGATAGACGTCCAGGCGTTCATGATGACGTTCCGGCTCGACTTTTAAAGTGATAATGGACATAGACGGCCAGCGGCATCAATACAAGACAGATCCATTGATAGACGCTCAAGCCTCCTGCGAGGATATCATGGTCGGCACGAAAGAATTCAACGACAAACCGCAGCATCGCCGCCCCGAACAAATACGCCGCGAAAACGTCGCCGGGGACGGAAGAAATTCGCCGGTACCATTTTAAGACAAAAAAGAGAACCAGCAGGCCGGCAAATGAATAAAGCTGCGTCGGATGGAGCCGGGCGTGGTGGACGGGGAAATAAACTCCCCACGGGGTTTCCCGGCCGTAACAGCATCCGTTCAGGAAACAACCGATACGTCCGATCGCCTCCCCCAGCGCGATATACGGCGCCGTCAAGTCCAGCATCCGCGTCAGGGGCAACTTCTTTTTGCGGACGAACCAGATCCCTGTCAGACCCGCCGCGACAAGCCCTCCGTGCCAGGCAAGGCCGCCTTTCTGGATCATGACGATCTCGACGGGATTCTCCAGGAAGAAAGAAAAATTAAGGAAGATAAAAAAAAGACGCGCGCCGACGACCCCGCTGATGACCAGCCAAAAGACAAGGTCGTAAATAACCTCGGACGGGATCCCCGTGGGACGCGCCTCGCGGGCGGCCAGGAAACCGCAGACCAAAGCGGCGACGGCGAGCATCAGGCCGTAGGAATAAACCGTGACAGGACCGAACTGGCAGATGACAGGATGCATAATATAATTTATTTCTCCGACAACTGGAAACACTGCCAGGCGATGATGACGGCGCCGATGGTGATCGCGCTGTCGGCGATATTAAAGACCGGCCAGACGCGCAAATCGATAAAATCGATCACGTACCCGAACACCATCCGGTCGAAAAGGTTGCCCAGCGCCCCGCCCAGGATAAGACAAAAGGCGACCACGTAGCGGCGGTCGATAACGGCGTTATTCTGCCGGTAATAATAGATATTGAAGATGAGCAGGATGACCGCGATAACGGGGACAATGATAAAAACGATCCCCTGGTCCTTGAAGAAGCCGAAAGCGATGCCGGTATTATGAACGAGGGTTATATGAAAGACGCGCGGAATAACCGGCAGCGATTCACCCAGCGCGAGGAGACTTGA
>JACRHQ010000041.1 GCA_016217585.1 Candidatus Omnitrophota bacterium
AAAATCTCTTTCGGACATGCTGAAGGGAAAGCAGGGGCGCTTCCGTATGAATCTCCTGGGCAAGCGCGTCGATTATTCCGGCCGCTCGGTCATCGTCGTCGGTCCGAACCTGAAATTGCCTCAGTGCGGCCTGCCCAAAAAGATGGCCCTGGAACTTTTTGAACCGTTTATTATCCGGAAGTTGCGCGAGAAGGGCTACGTGCATACGATCAAAGGCGCCAAACGAATGGTTGAGAAGGAAAAGGCCGAAGTCTGGGACATCCTCGATGAAGTCATCCAGGATCATCCGATCATGCTTAACCGCGCTCCCACGTTGCACCGTTTGAGTATCCAGGCGTTTTACCCGACGCTGGTTGAAGGGAAGGCCATCAAGCTGCATCCGTTGGTCTGCGCGGCGTTCAACGCCGATTTCGACGGGGACCAGATGGCGGTCCACGTTCCGCTCTCGCTGGAAGCCCAGATGGAATGCCGGCTGGAGCTCCTTTCCATTCACAACCTGTTTTCGCCGGCCGAGGGCAGGCCGATCGTGACGCCGTCCCAGGACATGGTCCTGGGGCTTTATTACCTGACCAAGGAAGATGAGAAAAGCGAAAGCGAGAACCGCATATTTTCCACGCCCCAGGAAGTCATTGTCGCTTTTCAGGACGGCCTGATGGGTCTGCACAAGCGCATCAAGCTGCGGATGAACATGTCCGTCTGGGGAGAGGAAAAACCTTCTTTGATTATTTCCCAGGAAAAAGCTTTAAAGGAAGGGGAGGGCAAAAAAGTTCAGGAAGAGGAAAAGGACGAGAAGGATCGGATAGCGGTTATCGAGACAACGGTCGGACGGGTTTTATTCAATGAGATCATCCCCCCTGAATTCGGTTTCGTTAATGAGTTGTTGGACAAGAAAAAAATCGGCGCGGTCATTTCGGATTGCTACAAGCGTTTCGGTCAGGCGAAAACGATTAAACTGCTTGATGACCTGAAGGAAACGGGTTTTATCAATGCGACCTTGGCCGGGATTTCGATCGGCATCTGTGACATGACGATCCCGCAGGAGAAAACTGAGATCCTCAAGAACTCCAGGCAGGAAGTTGCCAAGGTTGAAGACCAGTACCGTAAAGGTATTATCACCGGCCGCGAGCGGTATAACAAGATCATCGACATCTGGACGCACACGACCGAGACCATGTCGGACCTGGTCTTCAAGCAGATGGACCCGTTTAACCCGGTGTTCATCATGGCCGATTCGGGCGCGCGCGGTTCGCGTCTGCAGATCCGTCAGCTTTCCGGGATGCGCGGTCTTATGGCCAAACCTTCCGGCGAAATCATAGAGAATCCCATCACCGCCAGCTTCCGTGAGGGGTTGACGGTTCTGGAATATTTCATTTCAACGCACGGCGCCCGTAAAGGTCTGGCGGACACGGCGCTTAAAACGGCGGACGCGGGTTATCTGACCCGCCGTCTGGTCGACGTGGCCCAGGAAGTTGTCGTTACCGTGGAAGACTGTGGCACGCTTAATGGCATTACCGTCTCGGCCATCGTCGAAGGCGATGAGCTTGTCGTCAGCCTCAAGGAACGCATCACCGGGCGCGTGGCCCTGGACAGTATCGTCGATATCGTTACCGACCAAAAAGTTATTGAGGCCGGAGAGGTGATTGACGGGGAGACAGCAGAGTTTATCGAACACTTGGGCATCGAAAAGGTACGTATCCGCAGTGTCTTGACCTGCGAGGCCGACCGCGGCGTTTGTGTAAAATGTTATGGCCGCAACCTGGCCACCCAGCGGCTGGTTGAGATCGGGGAGGCCGTCGGGACGATCGCGGCCCAGAGCATCGGCGAGCCCGGGACCCAGCTGACCATGAGAACTTTCCACATCGGCGGGACCGCGAGCCGCGCGATCGAACAATCATTCTATAAAAGCAAGAATGAGGGGTCGGTCAAATATCATCAGTTACGGGTTGTCGCCAAAGGCAGCGAATTTATCGTTCTTAACCGTAACGGCTCGGTCAGTATCAATAATGAGTACGGCCGTGAGTTTGAACGCTATCAGCTCCCGCAGGGCGCTGTCCTGAAAGTGCCCGACGGCGCGACGGTTGCCAAGGATAAAGTGTTCGTCACCTGGGACCCTTATACGGTCCCGATCATCACTGAAGTCAAGGGTTCCGTTAATTCCGAGGACTTGATCCCGGATGTGACCGTCCAGCAAGAGCAAAATCCTGTGACCGGTGTCACCGAGCGCGTTGTCGTCGAGCACAAGCAGGAATATCATCCGCAGATCATCGTTACTGATGATAAAAAGGAGATCGTCGGGATTTACTCCATCCCGATCGGGGCGCATATTCTGGTCAAGGACAAGCAACAGATCAATGCCGGTGACCTTATCGCGAAAATTCCGCGAGGTCTTGGTAAAACCCGGGACATTACCGGCGGGCTTCCTCGTGTGGCCGAGTTATTCGAGGCACGCCGTCCCAAGGACCCCGCGGTTATCAGCGAAATCGACGGGATCGTCGAATTCGGCCAGGACAAAAAAGGCCGCCGGACGATCATCGTCCGCAGCCCCACAGGGATGACCGCAGAGTACACCATCCCGCACGGCAAACATCCGAACGTGTATAAAAGCGACCGTGTTTTTGCCGGGCAGCAGCTGACGGACGGACCCGTTGTCCCCCATGATATCTTGCGTGTCTGCGGAGACAAGGTCCTCCAGGAATATCTCCTCAACGAGGTTCAGGAAGTCTACCGGTTGCAGGGGGTGCGCATCAACGACAAGCACATTGAGTTGATCATCTGCCAAATGCTCAAGAAAGTCAAGATTGAAGACTCGGGGGACACGGAATTTCTGGTGGGAGAACAGGTCAACCGGGGCACGTTTAAGAAAGCCAATGAAGAGGTCTTGAAGAAAAAGGGCAAGCCGGCCAAGGCTACCCCGCTTCTTCTGGGAATTACGAAAGTGTCTTTAACCACAGAGAGTTTCATCTCTTCCGCAAGTTTCCAGGAGACGACAAGGGTGTTGACAGAGGCAGCCTCTTCTGGTAAAATCGACCTCCTTTGCGGCTTGAAGGAAAATGTTATTGTAGGACATCTTATCCCGGCGGGGACCGGTCTTAAAGAATACCAAAATATTGAAGTGGTGAAATATGCCGACGATACAGCAGCTCATCAGGAAACGAAGAGTACAGAAAATAAAGAAGAGTAAGTCGCCTGCCTTGACCAACTGCCCGTTTCGCCGCGGTGTTTGTCTGCAGGTAAAGACGATGACGCCCAAGAAACCGAACTCGGCGCTGCGCAAAATCGCCAGGGTGCGTTTGTCGAATAAATTTGAGGTCACCTCCTATATCCCCGGCGAGGGACATAATTTGCAGGAGCACTCGATTGTCCTGGTGCGCGGCGGTCGCGTGAAGGATTTGCCGGGCGTGCGCTATCATATCGTTCGGGGAACGCTCGACACGGCGGGTGTTGCCAAGCGTAAAAGATCCCGTTCCAAATACGGGGCCAAGAAAGATACGGGTAAATAATCCATGCGAAGACGTAGCGCGGAACAACGAGAAACAGCCGCCGACCCTAAATATGGCAATCGCCTCGTGACGAAGTTTGTTAACGTGGTGATGTTTCAGGGGAAAAAGACGGTTGCCGAAGGGATTGTCTACGGGGCGTTTGATTTGATTGATCAGAAAAATCATGAGGCCAACGCGTTGAAGGTATTCACGAAGGCCATTGACAATGTCCGTCCCAGGCTTGAGGTAAAATCCAGACGCGTGGGCGGCGCGACCTACCAGGTCCCTCTTGAGGTCCCGATCAATCGCGGAAATTCCTTGG
>JACRHQ010000009.1 GCA_016217585.1 Candidatus Omnitrophota bacterium
ACTGATCGCCTGGTTAAAGATCGACGGGTTCGAGGTCATGCCGCGCAATCCCTGCGCGATCAAACCGTTCAATTTACCGCTTTCCAGCAAAGGCCGGCTGATGTAATCCAGCCACGCGCTTTGTCCGTAATCGGCCAACTGCTGGATGGTCGTTTTCGCCATCGGTGTTATCTCCTTTTCCTCTGGATAGCTTTTTTTGCCGCTTCCACGATGTCGACGTCTTTGAGGTGATAGGCCTTCAGCAATTCCTGCGGCGAGCCGGATTCGCCAAAGGTGTCGCGCACCGCCACCATTTCCATGGGGACAGGGTTATTCTTAACGAGGACTTCGGCGATCACGCTTCCTAATCCGCCGTTGATCTGGTGTTCCTCGGCGCTGACGATTGTCCCCGTCTCTTTGGCGCAGCGGATGATCATATCTTCATCGACGGGTTTGATGGTGTGCATGTTCACGACCCTGGCGTTGATCTTTCCCTGCTGAAGGATATCCGCCGCTTGCAAGGCCTCGGAAACCATCGTGCCGCAGGCGAAGATCGTGACGTCGTTGCCTTCCCGCAGGACATTGGCCTTGCCGATTTTGAAAGGATCAGATTCCTTCGTTAGCACGGGCAGCGCCGCCCGGCTGGTACGCAGGTACATCGGTCCCCTGGCCTCGGCGATGGCGCGGGTGGCCTTTTGCGCTTCGATCGTGTCGACCGGACAGATGACCGTCATATTGGGCAATATGCGCATGAGCGCCAGATCTTCCAGACATTGCGCGGAAGCGCCGTCTTCGCCGACCGTCAAGCCGGCATGGGAACAGATAACTTTCACGTTGCAGTTGTTGTAGCACAGGTCCATTCTCAACATGTCGTAGGCGCGGTTGGTCAGAAAAACGGCGAAGGAATTGATGAAGGGAATGAATCCCATCAGGCTTAACCCGGCAGCGGTCCCGACCATGTCCTGTTCGGCGATCCCCACCGAGAAAAACCGGTCGGGATACGCTTTTTTGAAATATTCCGCGCGGGTGGCGTCTTCCAGGTCCGCGGAAACGACGACAATGCGTTCATTGGTCTTGCCGAGTTTGACCAGTTCCTCGCCGAACCCGTCGCGTGTGGCGATCATCGTGCTCATTTCAGCTGCTCCAGCGCTTTGGCCAATTGTTCCGCGTTGGGCGCTTTGCCGTGCCAGTTCCGGTCGCCTTCCATAAAGGAGACCCCTTTGCCCTTGATGGTGTGGGCGATGATGACCGAGGGTTTGTCCTGCACGCCGGTTGCTTCGTCCAGGGCCTTGAAAAGTTTTTCGAAATTATGCCCGTCAACTTCGATTGTATGCCAGCCGAAGCTGCGCCATTTCTCCGCCAGAGGCTCGAGGTTCTTGATCTCTTTGACCGGCCCGTTCTCCTGGACCTTGTTGTAATCGACGATCGCGCAGACACGATCCAGCTTGTAATGGGCGCCGGCCATGGCCGCTTCCCAGACGGATCCTTCCTGGATCTCGCCGTCGCCCAGGAGGCAATACACCCGAAAATTCTTTTTTAGCAGCCTGGCTCCGAGGGCAACGCCGTTGGCGACCGAAAGCCCGTGTCCGAGGGAACCGGTGTTGAATTCCACTCCCGGGACTTTTGTATGCACGTGTCCCTGCAGACGGCTGTTGAACTTCCGGAATGTCTTTAATTCCTCTTTGGGGAAATATCCGCAACCCGCGAGGACCACGTAAACGCCGGGGGTGATGTGGCCTTTGGAAACGATCAGCCGGTCGCGGTCTTCCCATCGGGGGTCCTGCGGCCGGTGGTTCATTTTGTAGTCGTAGAGACTCAGAAGGATTTCAACCGACGACAAGGAGCCGCCCGGGTGTCCCGAACCGGCGCGGTGGAGGGTTTCCAGGATCTCTTTGCGGACCTGCAGCGCTTTGGCCTTGAGGGCTGGGATATCGATGGTTTTTGAAGACATGTTTTCTAAATGGTGGGCCACGCAGGACTTGAACCTGCCACCCACTGATTAAGAGTCAGTTGCTCTACCAGATGAGCTAGTGGCCCATAAAGACAGGTAGTTTTATAGCAAACTTTTTTCGTGAAGTCCAGCAGTATTCAGCCGATATCCATTGTAATCCCGGGGAGTGTCAGGGATTGGCGCAAAGAGGTTTCTTCTTCGCTGGAAATCTTTTCTGCCCCGCGCGAGGCTTGAAAGGATCCGGCGAGATCATCTTTCAAGGTCTGGGCCTGGACCGGGATATTGGCGACAAAGTCGCTGTGCCGGCGGCCGTTGCGGTATTCCGGGATGTCGCGGGGCATGGTCAGGTATTCCGTGATTTTATTCAAATCGAAGTTGTACAGCAGCGTCCCGTGGTGCAGGATGAATTTTCTGCCGCGTTTCTGGGCGTTGCCGGAAATTTTTCGTTCACCGTCCACGAGCGCGATATCCGACAAGGGACGAAAGGCCGCTGCCACGCCGATTTTCTGGAGCGCGGCGATCACGTTGCCCAGGATCCACTGGTAGGATCTCTTGAGGTCCGCGAGCTGCGGGCGCAGGTCTTTGGACAAGACCAGGGAATAATTCAGGCAGCCGGGCCCTTGCAGGACGGTCCCTCCTCCCGAGGCGCGGCGTAAAACGGGGACATGGTCCCGCCGGACATTGGCCAAATGAACGTCCTGTTCAAGTCTGCTGATCCGCCCGAGGACGACAAAGAATTGCCCGGATTCCCAGAAGCGCAGGACTTCCCCTTGGCCGTTTCTTTCGGCCAGTTCCAACAGGAC
The DNA here is from genome assembly GCA_016217585.1 of Candidatus Omnitrophota bacterium. Taxonomy (GTDB): domain Bacteria; phylum Omnitrophota; class Gorgyraeia; order Zapsychrales; family Zapsychraceae; genus UBA10015. Next base: position 2,734 of record JACRHQ010000009.1, read on the forward strand.
GTTATCGTAGAGGATATTTTCCAGCGGGGTGGGAAGTGAGATGTTTTTGAGAAGCATAAAATTCTAAAGTTGTATTGAGATTTCCAGGTTATCCGGGGATCCGGGAATTAGGGACTGGGAGAACCGGGAATCCGGACATCAGGAATAAAATTTGTCCCGGATATCCTGATCCCCGGATGTCCTAGTCCCGGGTAACCGGATAGTCGGATAACCTGAAATAATTTGTATTCACATCCCGCGCCGCCTTGACCTCATCGGGGCGCGTGACGGGTGTTGTCCCGGGCATGTCGGCAAAAAGTCCGGGGTTGGTCCGGCTAAGTTCGTCGGCTTTGGCCATGGCCTCCACAAACTGGTCGAGGGTTTGTTTTGATTCGGATTCCGTGGGCTCGATCATCATGGATTCCTTG
>JACRHQ010000043.1 GCA_016217585.1 Candidatus Omnitrophota bacterium
ATTTGTTTGTAATATAATTTTATGGACAGTGTTATATCTAAAAATAAAATTCATATCCGGTTGACCGATGAGCGCTGGGCGCATATTACGGAAGAGCACTGCGAGTTGGCAGGCCTGCGGTTAGAGGTCATGGAAACAGTCAATGACCCGTCGCAGATTTTCGCCGGGAGTCTCGGAGAGTTGATCGCGTTGCGCGAGATGGCGAAGGGGAAATATCTGTCTGTCATTTACAGGGAATGGGCGCGGGATGGTTTCATTATTACGGCCTTTTTAACCAAACGGGTCAAATCGTTAAGCCGGAGGAAACTGATATGGTCAAGATAGCGATTGAAGAGTTTTTAAATATGTTGCCAGCCGTCAAACATTCCCCGCGGAAATTTCTGTGGTCGTCGTACGACCCCGAAGGAGATGTTCTTTATATTAATTTTAAGAAGCCAAGTCATGCCACGGACAGCGAGCTGACCGACAATGATATTATCGTCCGTTATGACGGCAAACAAATTGCGGGGGTCACTATTTTGAACGCCATGAAGTATAAGAAAAAAAGGATCCTTAAATGGGGTACACGCGCGACGCGAAAAGGGTAGAAAATAGAATACAACTATGGGAGTAAATATGTCTGTTAATATTGAATTCGCCGACCGGTTAAAAGAATTACCGCCGTATTTGTTCGTCGAGATTGACAAGGCCAGGCGCGAGGCGGTGGCCCAGGGGCGGGATGTGATCAATCTGGGGATCGGCGACCCGGATTATCCGACGCCGGCGCACATCGTCGAGGCCATGAAAAAGGCCGTGGAGGACGGCGGCAACCACCATTACGCGCTGGACGCCGGATTGCCCGCGCTGCGTCAGGAAATCGCGCGATGGTTCCAGGGGCGGTTTAACGTCGCACTTGATTCCGACACGGAAATCTATCCGCTGATCGGTTCCAAGGAAGGTCTGGCGCACTTGCCTCTGGGGGTCATAAACCCAAAAAATAAAGTGGCCCTGACCGACCCGGCGTATCCGGCGTACCGGCCTTCGATCCTTTTCGCCGGCGGCAAGATCGTCAGCGTGCCGCTTAAGGCCGGCAACGACTTCCTGCCCGACGTTGCGAAGATCGAGAAAATTAACGGCTTGAAAATGATCGTGGTCAATTATCCGAACAACCCGACGGCGTCTGTGGCGACCCGGGAGTTTTACCAGGGGCTCGTCGACCTGGCGCGCAGCAAGGGATTTGTCATCGTCTCCGACATGGCGTACTCGGAAGTGTATTTTGATAACCAGAAACCGGTCAGTATCCTGGAGATCGAAGGCGCCAAAGAAGTCGCCGTCGAATTCCATTCGTTCTCCAAGACCTATTACATGACCGGCTGGCGCATCGGCTGGGCGTGCGGGAACCCGACGTTGATTGCCGCGCTGGGCAAAGTGAAAACAAATTTTGATTCCGGGATCTTCCAGGCGATTCAGGTCGCCGCCATTACGGCGTTGAAAAGTCCGCCGCTGGTGGCCGAAGAGATGCGCGCGCTTTACCAGGAGCGCCGCGACCTTGTCATTAACGGTTTGCGCAATATCGGCTGGAAGATCACCCCGCCGAAGGCCGCGTACTATGTCTGGGCGAAAATCCCGAAAGGCTTTTCCACGTCGATGGAAACGGCCAAGGCGTTTCTGGACAAGGCGGACATCGTGGTGACGCCGGGCAACGGTTTCGGCGAGGCCGGGGAAGGTTATATCCGCATGGCCCTGACCGTGCCGAAGGAACGCCTGCACGAGGCGGTAGAACGCTTGAAAAAAGTTCTGTAATCATGAGGCGGCATTGGCAACGGCTTATTTAGGACTTGGTTCAAATCTGGGTGATCGGGCGGGGAATATCGCGAAGGCCGCCGCCCTGTTGCGGGAGAGGGGCGTAATCCTTCTTAAAGTGTCCACGGTTATCGAGACCGATCCCGTCGACGGCCCGCCTGCGGCAGAGCCGCAGAGCAAATTCCTCAACGCCGTCGTCAAGGTTGAAACCCGTTTGTCTCCCGTCGAGCTGCTGGACTGCTGCCAAGCCATTGAACAGGAACTGGGCCGCGTGCGGACGGTTGTCAACGGCCCGCGCACCATTGATCTCGATATCCTCTTGTATGATCGTCTTGCCATTGATACGCCGCAATTGAAGGTCCCGCACCCGCGCATGTTCGAGCGGGCGTTTGTTTTAGATCCCTTAAAAGAAATCGAACCTGGTTTACTGGAAGAATTGTCCGATGCGTGTCGTCAGATCCATTAGAACCATGCAGCGCCTGGTCAGCCAGGCAAAACGCTCGGGCAAACGCGTCGGTTTTGTCCCCACGATGGGGGCTTTGCACGACGGCCACCGTTCGCTCCTGCGCCGCTGCCGACGGGAAAATGACCTGGCCGTGCTGAGCATTTTTGTCAACCCCAAGCAGTTTGGCCTCAGAGAAGATTTCGCGAAATATCCCCGTCGGGAGCACGACGATAAAAAGCTGGCAAAGAAAGAAAAGGTTGATATAATGTTTGTGCCGTCGGTGAAAGAAATGTATCCCGAGGGGTATTTGACATATATTGAAGTTGAGAAGATGACGCAATTTTTGTGCGGCAGGTCCCGCCCCGGGCATTTTAAGGGAGTTACGACGGTTGTCGGGAAGTTGTTGAATATCGTGACGCCTGATGTCTTGTACCTGGGGCAGAAGGACGCCCAGCAGGCGGCGGTCCTGAAACGGATGGCCCGGGATTTGAACTTCCCCGTCGCCGTCCGCGTTTGTCCGACGGTGCGCGAGGCCGACGGCCTGGCCATGAGCTCGCGCAACCAGTATTTACCGGCGGGCCAGCGCCGGGAAGCGGCGGTATTGTACCGGGCGTTACGCGAAGCCCGGCAAGGCGTGGCCGCGGGGAACCGTTCGTCGGCGGGAATCGCCGGCGGGATACGTTCGCGCATCGGGCGGGAGAGTTCGGGCCGGATCGATTACATCGAGTGCGTGGACGCGGATACGATCCTGCCGCTCAAGAGAATTCAGGGGAAAACGATTATCGCGCTTGCCGTGTGGTTCGGTAAAACGCGTTTGATCGACAATATCATCGTGCGGACGTGATGTCTTATCGAAAGCGCAGGTTGAAAATCGGGATCGTGGGCTGCGGCGCCATCGGCGGGGGGATCGCCCGGTACGTTTTAAAAGAATTAAAAAAAGATTGTCAACTGACGGGTCTTTATGATATTGAATATGAGAAGGTTGAGAGGCTTCGACGGGAACTCGGCCTCGGTAACGTCGGTAAAGCTTCCCTTGAATCGCTTGTCCAGAGTTGTGACCTTATGATTGAAGCCGTCAACGCGCGCAGCACCAGAAATATTATCCGGCAAGCTCTTTTGAAACGAAAACATGTCCTCGCCATGAGCGTCGGGAACCTCCTGAAGGCCAGAGACCTGTACCGGCTGGAGCGCGACAAGCGGTGCCGTCTCCTGATCCCCTCCGGCGCTGTGGCCGGCATCGACGCTGTCAAGGCCGCGGGCCTCGCCCGCATCCGTCAGATAAAACTTACCACCAGAAAGCCGTTGAGCGGTTTCACCGGCAATCCTTACCTGAAGGAAAAGGGGATCGACCTTGCCCGTATCAAAGGGGAGACGGTCCTTTTTGAGGGCGGCGTCGCATCTTCCGTCAAATTTTTTCCGCAGAATATCAACGTGGCCGCCACCCTTGCCCTGGCCTCGGGCGCCGGCGGCAGGATGACCGTGCGCATCATGACCTCACCGGAGTACAGGACGAATTCTCATGAAGTCGAGGTGACCGGCGATTCCGGGCGGATCGTCACGCGCACGGAAAACGTCGTGTGCCCGGAAAATCCGAAGACAAGCTATCTGGCCGTTTTGTCCGCGGTCCAGACGTTGCGGCAATTCTGCCTGGGGACGTGTGTGGGGACGTAAAAATTCTATAAAACCGCAGTTCAATGAAAGGGAGGTGAGTCGATGGCTCAGAAAGTCGCAAAGGTAGGAGTATAGAAAGAGATAGGGTATATGTACTTCGTGGTCAAGCACGGCGACGTGTCTTGCGCGAAGATGGCCCGCGGCAGCAAAAAAGGCGGCCAGACCAAGAAGGTCGCCAAGGCCGGTGTCAAGAAGCAAAAAGGATACCTTTACTTTATTGACAAGCACGGGGATATCTCCTGCGCCAAGATGGTCCGCGGAGGCAAGAAGAAGAAATCGAGAAGAAGGTAAGCAGTTGCTTTTATCTGGACATCGCCATGTCCCGGGGAGAAATCCCCGGGCATGGCGATTTTTGATTTACCACCATTCTTTTATTATAGAAAATGGTGGTAAATCACCCTAAGCGACTGAACGTAAGTGAAGGAGCGAAGGGTTACCTTATCCGCCTATGAAATCCGATTCCATCATCATCCGCGGCGCCAGGGAGCATAACCTCAAGAACATCAGCCTTGAAATCCCGCGCAACCAGTTTGTCGTCGTCACAGGGTTAAGCGGTTCGGGAAAATCTTCTCTGGCCTTTGACACGATCTACGCCGAAGGCCAGCGGCGTTATGTCGAGAGCCTTTCGGCGTACGCCCGGCAGTTCCTCGAACAGCTGCAGAAGCCCGACGTGGAGCATATCGCCGGGCTCTCGCCGACCATTTCCATCGAACAGAAGACGACCAGCCGCAACCCGCGCTCGACGGTCGCCACCCAGACCGAGATCTACGATTATCTGCGTTTGCTGTTCGCGCGCGTCGGGATCCCCCATTGTTACCGGTGCGGCAAGATCATCGACCGCCAGACCGCCCCGGAAATCGTCCAGCAGATTATGGCGCTGGAAGAAGGGACACCGATCACGCTGCTGGCCCCGCTGGTGCGCGGGCGCAAGGGCGAATACCGCGACATCGGCAGCCGCGTGGCCAAGGCCGGGTTCGCCCGCCTGCGCGTCGACGGCAAACTTTACAACGTCGAAGACCCCGTCAGGCTGGACAAATACAAAATTCATCATGTTGAGACACTTGTCGACCGGCTGACAGTCAGGCCCGATGTCAAAAAGCGTCTCACCGATTCGGTGGAGACGGCGCTCCAGATCGGCGGCGGGATTCTGATAGTCGATTTCCAAAATAAATATCCCGAGAAGACATTCAGCGAAAACTACGCCTGCGTCGACTGCGGGGTCAGCATCCCCGAGATCGAGCCGCGCGATTTTTCGTTTAACTCACCGTACGGCGCCTGCCCGTCGTGCAACGGCCTGGGCACGCGCATGGAGATTGACCCGGAGCTCCTGGTTCCGGACCAGAGCAAACCCTGGGTCAACGCGATCGCCCCGGCCCAGCGCGGCCGCCGCGGGTACCTGATGTATTACCGCGCCGTGATGCGCGAGCTGGCGGACCTCTACCGGGTCGACCGCCACCAGCCGTTTAAAGATCTGGCGAAGAAATTCCGGGAAGCTGTTTTGTACGGTTGCCAGGATGAAATCTGGGGCAAACCTTACGAGGGCGTTGTCCGTTATCTGGAGCGGATGTTTCGGGAAACCGACAGCGACTGGCTCAAGGACGAGATTTCCCGTTATATGTCGGTCTTGCCGTGCCCGGCCTGCCGGGGGGCGCGGTTAAAAAACGAGTCGCTGGCGGTGAAGGTCAACGGCTGCAACATCGCCCAGGTCACGGCCTTCTCGATAACGCAGGCGAAGGCATTTTTTACGGACCTCAAGCTCTCCAAAGATAAAACGCTCATCAGCGCGCCGATCCTCAAGGAAGTCCGGCGGCGGCTGGATTTTTGCATCGATGTGGGTCTCGAATATCTGACGCTGGACCGCAAGAGCTCGACACTTTCAGGCGGGGAGGCCGAACGCATCCGCCTCGCCACCCAGGTCGGATCAGGGCTCGTCGGCGTCGTTTATATCCTCGATGAGCCCAGCATCGGGCTGCACCAGAGAGACAACGAGCGGCTCTTGTCGACCCTGCACGCCCTGCGGGACCTGGGGAACACCCTGATCGTCGTGGAACACGATGAGGCGACCATCCGCCGGGCGGATTATATTATCGACCTTGGCCCCGGCGCCGGCGAGCACGGCGGCGAGGTGATTTACGCGGGGCCGGTCGCGGGGCTTTTGAAATCGAAGAAATCTTTGACCGGTCAGTACTTAAGCGGCCGTTTCCGGATCCATGTCCCGACACAGCGGCGCCCTCTGGCCGGCGTCAAGTATCTGAAGGTCCTCGGCGCCCGGGAAAATAATCTGAAAAATATCGACGTGCCGGTCCCCCTGGGGCGGTTCGTCTGCGTCACGGGCGTTTCGGGGTCCGGAAAATCCACCCTGGTCGAGGAGGTCCTCTTTAAAGCGCTCGCGCAGAAGATTTACCATGCCAAGGAGAGGCCGGGCAGGCACAGGAAGATCGAAGGCATCGATCATATCGATAAAGTCATCGTGGTAGACCAGTCGCCGATCGGCCGGACGCCGCGCTCCAACCCGGCGACGTATACGGGGGTTTTCAGTTATATCCGGGACATCTTCAGCCGCCTCCTGGAATCGAAGATGCGCGGGTACAAGCCCGGACGTTTCAGCTTTAACGTCAAGGGCGGGCGCTGTGAATCCTGCCAGGGCGACGGGATCCTCAAGATCGAGATGCATTTTCTGCCGGATGTGTACGTTACCTGCGAGGCCTGCGGGGGCAAACGTTTCAATGAACAGACGCTGGCGGTCCAGTTCAAGGGCAAAAATATCGCCGACGTCCTTGACCTGTCGGTCGAGGACGCGATGAAGCTTTTTGAGAATATCCCGCGCGTACGTAAAACCCTTCAGACCCTGCAGGAGGTCGGCCTGGGGTATATGCGGCTGGGGCAGGCGGCGACGACCCTCTCCGGCGGCGAGGCGCAGCGCGTGAAGCTCGCCAGCGAACTCTGCAAACTTTCCACGGGCAACACCCTCTATATCCTGGACGAGCCGACCACAGGGCTCCATTTCGCCGACGTGGACAAGCTTTTGGGCGTCCTGCAGAGACTGGTGGACAAGGGCAACACGGTCCTCGTCATCGAACACAACATGGAAGTGATTAAAAATGCCGATTACGTGATCGACCTGGGCCCCGAAGGCGGCGACAAAGGGGGGTCCCTGGTTTTCAGCGGCCCTCCGGAGGAACTCGTTCAGCACAAAGAATCCTGTACGGCGGAATATTTAAAAGAATATCTGAAATAAACCTGTTATAATGCCATCCATGTTTAAGGGTTATGGTCGTCATTTGCGTTTTTTTGCTGTTATCTCTGCCGGCGTCTTCCTCTCCCTCTGGACGGCGACGGTTCCCGTGGCTTTGGCCGCGCAGCCCGGCGACAAGGATCTCTTTCTCGTCGCGCAGAAGGCCTTCGAAGACGGGTTCTACGACGTCGACATCCGCTATATCCAGCAGCTCCAGCAGCAATACCCCCAGACCGACCGGCGCGTGGAAGCCAATATCCTCCTGGGACAGTGTTATTTTTTCAAAGGCCAGTACCTGAAGGCCTATGATATTTTTCACCAGCTCCTGGGCGAGGGGCAGTTCAAGGACGCCACCCTGTTCTGGCTGGGCGAGACGTATTTAAAGGGCGGTGATTACCGTCAGGCCGAGGAACAATACAGCCAGGTGATCCAGCTTTACGCCGACTCGATGTACACGCCCCAGGCGTACTATTCGCTGGGATGGGTTTA
>JACRHQ010000044.1 GCA_016217585.1 Candidatus Omnitrophota bacterium
CGAGGCCCCCTGCCGGATGTTACGCACGATACTCTCAAAACGATAGATAAGGTAGTTAAAATTTTTCGCCAGATCGGCGAGCTCGTCGTTTCCGGTCACTTTCACGCGCTTGCGCAGGTCCCATTCCTCGGCGATTTCTTTGATCTTTTCTACAATCTCCTGGACGGGGATAACAACGATTCTTAACAGCATGAACGCCACCACAAACCCCACAACGACTGTCGGCAGGATGCTGAACATGGACATCTTCGAGTTTTTATCGCTCAAGACCGACATCCTGTGGATGGAATCCTGGAACTCCTGCACTTTCATGTCGCGGAAATTGGTAATCTCCGTCTGCATCCCCTTGCTTGTTTCTCCCATCTCCTTGAGGTCGTTGCCGATGGCGGAGATATCCTGGTTCTTGAGATACAACTGGCAGATATTGCGGCCGCGCCCGACGTAGTCATTAAACGTTTTTTGCAGACGGCTCAAGACGGGGTCTTCCCTGACCTGCCGCAACGCCTTGATCGTATTATTAAACAGCGCCGCTTCTTTTTCAACTTCCTTTATATATTCCTCATCGTTATAACGTATCCCCTCGATGAGGATCTGCTGGATATGCTCGATGGCATTGTTAAGACGTTCCGTGGCCTGGAGTTCAGGGTAGGTTACCGACAAAATCCTGTTGGAGGCACCCACGACCTCGTTGGCGTTGCGGATCGAAGAGTAGGCGATAACGCCCATAAAGCAGACCAAGGTCCCCAGCCCAAACAATACCTTGGTCAAAAGTGAATTTTTTCGCACCATAGGGGGAGTCTCCCGGGGGAACCGGCTCGTCAGTTGACGACCTCAACGACTTTGACGGTCTCGTCGACCTGAGTCTTGTCAACATATCCCAAAGCGCCCACGTCCGCGGCGACACGCTTTTTCACAAGGGCGAAGTCGGAAACGATCTCCGGCGCCGATTTTCCGCCGGTCAGGCTCTCGGCGATCCAGTACTCTTCAACTTCATGGGGAGATTTCTGCAATATCCCTTCAGAGAATTCCTGCCGGACCGGGTCATTGACCGTCAGATCGATCGGAACCACGCGCGTGCCTTTATCCCAACTGGTTGTTTTTTTTAAAAAATATCTGACCAACACGCTCTTTTTCACAGTCTGGACCGGATTATTCTTGTTCACAATAACAACGACATCGGTAAAGCCCAAAGAGGTCCGCGCCGTAAACCAGATGATGGCCAATATCCCTATCACGATAACCCTGATTTTTTTGTTTATCATCATATCTTTTTCCCCTTGTGAGCCCAAAGGCCCCGTGTTTTAAAAAAATATGACAACTGATGAAATAAGTCCGTTGACCCGTTCCAGCGTCTGGTCATCCGGCATCTTGTGGTAAAGTTCGCCCTTGAGAGAAATCGCCGGGACCGGCTGATAGCGCAACCCCGCCGTATGGCTCGAGGCGTCCGAGGCGTCGTCGATCTCTTTGTTAACGTCAAGCCTGTCCCAACGGTAAAAAGCCGTCCACTTAGGCAGGAAACGGTAACTGGGCTGCAGGTAATATCCGAACTGCCCCTGGTTGCTGTTATGGGCCACTTCCGCCTGGAATCCAAAATCGGCGATATCCATTTGGGTTTCCGCCCCCCACATCGTCTCACTGTTGTTGCCGCCATTTTCCCCTATATAGGTAAGACCGGCCACGTCGAAACGGTCGAAGACCGGTATGTGGGCCGTCAGTTTACCGCCGAAGACCTTGTTGTTGTTGTTATCCGTTTGCGACCGGGCCGACCCTTCGCCGTTGCCCACAAATACGTTATAACCCGCCCCCCACTCATTGGGAAAATAATGCGTCCCATACGCCATGACACCCGTAGTATCAAAAGGAATGATCTGCTCGTTCATCAGCGGTCTTGACGTCGAGAAGATCACGGAAGGATAATGATTCACCGACCAGTATTGAGGGATAATGACCTTGCCGAAACGGATATTCTCCAGGTCGTTATAATTATATTCCAGCCAGCCTGTCTCGACCTTGGCCTCTCCGTTACCGGTCACGGCACCGCCGGACCCGGCGTAATCAAAGGCATATTCAAATTCAACCTCGGAGAACATATGCCACTTCTCCAGCCTTTTATCAAGGAAGAGGGAAAGATGGTGCTGTTTGAATGTATTCGTGCTGTCGCCCTGGTCATCGGCGTGCCATTCAAAATCATAATAACCGCTGATCTTGGGAAACTTGTCGACAACACCTTTGAAACTCTGTAATTCCTGGTGCAACTCCGCGACTTCCTCGCCAGAACCTGGAGCCGGCGCGGCGGAAACAGCCGCGGGTGGAGCCGCTTCATACTTTACGATAACGGCCTGCATGTGATCGATGGTCTGCTGCAGTTGCGCGATCGTCTCGCGCATGGATTGCATTTCGTTTTTCAGATGCTCAATCTCTTCATCGGCAAAGGCCGACAGCAGGGTCCCGGGGGAAAGACAACCAGCGCCCGCAAACACGATCAGCAGGGCAAAAACAGCTAAAAATTTTCGCAACATTTTCACAGTTTCTCCTCTCTGTCCGCCTTAAAAATCCTTGATCCGGACAACCTTTACTCCGGTATCTCCCGGGATTTTTGATTCATCGACGATGGCGATGCCCCCCGCGTTAGTGGCCACCAGCCTTGCCGCCTCCTGTTCATCCCGGACCGAAGTGGGGATTTCAACAATCTTCTGCTGGAAAATGGCCGTCAGATAATATTTCTTCAAATTTGCTTCACTGCCGCACTTGATGACCTTGGTCGTCAGCGCGTTCATCTCATCGCTCCCCCACGCGGGCAGCCATATGGTGATGCCGGTCCCGTCCGGCCAGTTTTTCCGGTTCATCATAAAAATTTTCTTGAGGTCATCCACCGAGAACTCCGTCGCCGCGTTGCCCGGATGCACGATCGCGACGATCTCACCGGCGAAGGCGGCACCGGAGGAAAGGGAAAGAAAGACGCAAAGAAAGGCCGCCCTGGTCCTGTTTCCCCAACGTATTTTTTTATCAGAATGCATCCGTACCTTCCGCGACTTAAAAAGCGAAAGACGACTGCACCGTGAATTCATTCTTGTATTCATCGTCTTTATTAACATAACGGTATTCCAGTTTGAGCGCGTTATACGCCGACAATTCGTACCGCAGCCCCGTCGTGTACCCGACCTCGTCCTGGACACCCGGGAAAAACGGGTCCGCGTCGTCCAGCCACAGCCAATCGTAGCGGAAATACGGTTTGTACTTGTTAATCACATAAGCGAGCTGTACGTATCCGCCGGTCGTCACGTTCCGGAGGCTGGTAGCGTGGTTGTAATGGTCGATAATGTTCGTTTCCGCGATGAATTCATAAGGAATCAATGTATACGTCAGGTGGGCGCCGTAAATATCTTCGTCGATCTCGTTGCCGCGGTTGGCCGTCCCGGGCTTCGCCGGGATAGTGTCATGAAGAAAACTGCCCCCAACCCCCAATCCCTCGATCGCTCTTGGCTCATAGGTCAGAAAGATGTTCTCCATCTTGGAGTCGTTCTTGTCCGCGACCATCTGGACATCATCGGTGACCGTGCCGCGGCCGTTACCCAACTCGGAGATGTAGGAAAGGGTGCCGCCGGGGACATCCACAAACCCGCCCGCCTCTATCCCCACAAAATGGGCCGGCAAAATGCCCCCCTCGTCTTCCCAGCGTTGCGTCACCGGCCTGTCTGTGGTCGTGTACAACCATTTCCCGTGGTGATAATACTGGTTCCAGTAACTCGAGGCCGTGTGTCCCCGGCCGATGGAAATGTTCAAACAGTCGGCCCATTCATATTTCAGCAGCAGCCGTTCGACGTCCACAGAGGTCCCCCCGCTGCTCGGGAACTCAAAAAGGGTCTCCCCTAAAAAGCTGATCTTGTCACCGACACGGGAGGTAATGAACAGGTCAAAGTCGCCCAGCGCGAAATTATTGGTATCGCTCTCGGTAGAGTCATTACGGTTGACACTCGAAAAGTCATACTGGATATTCCCGAACCCGCGGATGTTAAGGACGGGGGCGGCGCCATGCTTTTCCGGCAAGGTTGGTGCTGGAACGGGGGAAAGGGCTTGCATCTGGGCCTGAGAGGCCTTGAGGGATCTGTTCTCTTCGACGAGCTGGTTGACAATGGTTTTAAGTTCCTGGACTTCGCGTTCGAGCTTTTCCATGCGCTCGCTACGCTCGCCATCATCGGCGGAGCTTTGAGAAACCCCCAGGACACCCGGGAGCAACAACGAAAAACACAATATCAAAATTCCCGTTCCCGCGCCGCTTCCGTGAAAAATCTTTGTGTTAGACATATCCGGCATTCGTCGATATCGTTGATCGATCCTCGGTTTTTCTCATGTACACCTTTTTGAAATTATCACAGGCCTGTACCCTTGTCTATAATTTTTCCTGAAATTTATGCCTCAAAAAAAATGACGGTTACCCCACCCCAAGGGCATCCAGCATATCCGCCGCGGCAACGAATTTCTCGCGCGGCTTGCCGACGGCCTTGCCGCGTTTAATCTCTTCGGCGTCGATTTTCTTCCAGTCCGCGAAACTGACCACCCGGATATTTTTTTTCTTCAACCGTTCCAGCAAAAGACCGGTCCCGGGCTGCCCGCAGCCCGGGACGGGCTGCGCAAGCCCGGAAATATCTTCAAGGATATGCCGCGCCGTTTCTTCGCTGTCCGCCTTGTTGGTCCCGATGACGCCCGTGGGCCCGCGTTTGATCCAGCCGGCGGCATAAAGGCCGGGGACAATTTGTTCTCCCCGGACAACGCGGCCTTCCTTATTAGGGATGACCCCGCGACGCTCATCAAACGGGACCCCCTCGATCGGCACGCCACGATATCCCACGCTGCGAAAAAACAGGTCACAGGCCAACTCCTCTGTTTTCCCCGTCCCCCGGGCTGTTTGCTTCCCGGGCTCACCGATCAATTCATTTTCCTCCAGGATGACCTTCTCCACGTTCTCCTTGCCCCTTAACTCCACCGGACTTTTTAAAAAATGCACAAAAAATTTCTTTCCTTTCAGGGAAGGGCCCGCCGACGCGAATCCTCCAAGGATCTCGATATTTTTTTTCTGGCGCAACTCCCGCGCGGTTTCCAGTTCTGTCCGGCTGGCGGGGTTCAACTCGAAATCTTGAGGGTTGACGACCGGGTCACAGTCCGCCAGTCCTCCAAACTCCCGGATCTCGACGGGGGTGAACGCGGCCTGCACGGGGCCGCGGCGTCCGACCATGTGGATCTCCTTGATCCTGCTCTGCGCCAGGGCCTCCAGCGCGTAAGCGGCGATATCGGTATTCTTCAACTCGTCCGGCGTCTTGCACAGGATCCGGCAGACATCGACGGCCACGTTCCCCTGGCCGACGACGACCGCCACCCGCCCGGAGAGGTCGAATGCGCGCTCGCGAAAATCCGGGTGACCGTTATACCAGGCGACAAATTCCGTTGCCGTGTGGCTTCCCGGCAAATCTTCGCCGGGGATGCCCAGCCGCCGGTCGGTTTGGGCCCCGCAAGTCAAAAGGACGGCGTCATAAAAATCCTTCAATTCATCCACGCTGATATCCCTGCCAACCGTCACGTTGCCTAAAAAAGAAAAATCCGGGTCTTCCGCGATTTTTTCGTAAATTTTGATCACGTTCTTGATTTTGGCATGGTCCGGGGCAACGCCGTAACGGACAAGGCCGAAAGGGGCGGGAAGCCGCTCGAACATATCCACGACGACATTCTTCTCTGAACGCAGTAATGCCTCCGCCGCGTAAAAACCGCTGGGGCCGGCGCCCACCACCGCCACGCGCAGGGGATTTTCGGGAGAACCTAAAGTGACACTCATAAGCATTCCTTCCGGGTATCCGGATACCCGGATATTCGGATATCCGGGTCGCTTCGTTCATAGGTGATTTATCCTTGCACCACTTCAAACCCTTGTCAAGACCGCAAACATGTTATTTCTTCCTTGACTTTGATTTACGGTTTGATAATCTAAACAACATGATTATCGGGGTCCCCAAAGAAACGTATGCCGGCGAAAAACGCGTCGCCCTCCTGCCCGCCTCCGTTGAACGTCTTGTCAAAAAAGGCGCCGGTGTCCATGTCGAGCAGGGCCTCGGCGCGACGGTTTACACAAACGATGAGGGATACAAAAAGGCCGGTGCCAAAGTGACGGACCGCGCGTCTATCCTCTCCTCCTCGGATATCATCCTCCGCTTGCGCAAACCGCCGCTGGAAGAAATTCCGCGCCTGAAAAAAGGCGTCCTCCATATCAGTTTCCTTGACCCGTTCAACGAATCCCAATTGATTGAAGCGTTCGTCCAAAGCGGCGTCAGCGCCATCAGCATGGAGATGGTCCCGCGCACGACCCTCGCCCAAAAAATGGATGCCTTGAGCTCACAGGCGAACCTGGGTGGGTATGTTGCGGTCATTCTCGCCGCCGAACGGATCCAGAAGATCATCCCGATGATGACGACCCCCGCGGGCACGATTGCCCCCGCACGGATTTTCATCATCGGTGCCGGGGTCGCCGGGTTGCAGGCCATCGCGACGGCCAGACGCCTCGGCGCGCGCGTGGAGGCCTTTGACACGCGTCCTGTTGTCGAGGAACAGGTCCAGTCGCTGGGCGCGAAGTTCGTCAAGATCGACCTCGGCGAAACCGGCCAGACCAAAGACGGCTACGCCAAGGCCTTGACCCCCGAACAGCTCCAGAAACAGCGCGAAGGCATGGCGAAAGCTTGTTCCACCGCCGACATTGTCATCACAACGGCCCAGCTTTTCGGACGTAAAGCACCCATCATCGTCACCAAAGATATGGCCGCCAGGATGCAGCCGGGCAGCGTCATTGTGGACATGGCGGTTGAAAGCGGCGGCAATGTGGAAGGCTCGCAACTGGACAAAGAGATCGACTTAAACGGCGTGCGCGTGATCGGCCTGGGGAACCTCCCTGGACACGTCGCGGTGCACGCGAGCCAGATGTATTCGAGCAATCTGGTCAATCTGATCGAATCTTTCTGGAGCGCGGAACAAAAAACGTTTATGCTCGATACAGCCAATGAAATCATCAAAGGCTGTCTGATCACGCATCAGGGGCAGATCGTCAACGAGCAAATCAAGGATCTTAAAAAGTAGGAGCACGCATGGAAACGCAGCTGGATCCTGTTTCCCTCATCAACCTGATATTCCTCTTCGTCATCGCGATCTTTTTAGGCGTCGAACTGATCTCCAAGGTCCCGTCGATCCTGCACACGCCTCTGATGTCGGGGTCCAACGCCATCTCCGGGATCACGATCGTGGGCGCGCTTCTGGCCGTCGGGCTCACCCCCGGCAGCACCCTGTGCACGGTTTTAGGCGTATTGGCCGTTATCTTTGCCACCATCAACGTCGTCGGCGGGTATCTGGTCACCGACCGGATGCTGCGCATGTTCAAGACCAAACCGGCGGGAGATAAAAAGTGACCATAGGAATCTTCATTACGATCTGCTACATCATTTCTTCCGTCCTGTTTATCATCGGACTCAAGCGCATGAGCTCACCGGTCTCAGCGCGCAGAGCCAACCAGCTCTCCGCCGTCGGGATGCTGATCGCCATTGTCGCGACGCTGTTGACCAGCGGCATGATGGAATGGCAATGGATTGCCTTGGGTTTGGCCGTAGGCACGGCTCTGGGGATCCTGGCGGCGGTGAAGGTGACCATGACGGCCATGCCGCAGATGGTTGGTTTACTGAATGGTTCCGGCGGGCTGGCGAGTTTTATGGTCGGCTGGGCCGCCTATCGCTACCAACCCGGCTCTTCCCTGTTGACTACGATCAGCACGTACCTGGCGATCCTGATCGGCGGTGTGACTTTCACGGGAAGTTTCATCGCCTGGGCCAAGCTGGAAGAAAAATTCGTCACCGGCAAACCGATCCTTTTTGCCGGACAAAAAATCGTCAATTCGCTTCTTCTGGGCGCGCTTGTTGCCGGCGGGATCATTTTCTGCGCCCACCCGGCGGACAATTATCCATTATTCATTGTTATCATGATCCTGTCGCTTATCCTCGGTGTGATGGCCGTTATCCCGATCGGCGGGGCGGATATGCCGGTCGTGATTTCCCTCTTGAACAGCTACTCAGGCATGGCCGGGGCGGCGACGGGGTTTGTCATCATCAATAGCATGCTCATTGTGGCCGGTTCTCTGGTGGGGGCGAGCGGCATCATCCTCACCAAGATCATGTGCAAGGCTATGAACAGATCGCTCGCCAACGTTCTCTTCAGCGGGTTCGGCAACGTGACCAAAAAACAACAAACCGACGTCAAAGGCGAAGCGAAACCCATCAGCGTCAAGGACGCCTATTATGTCCTGGAGGCGGCGCGCTCGGTTGTTTTCGTCCCCGGCTACGGGATGGCGGTCGCGCAGGCCCAGCACGCGGTGCGCGAATTGGGAAAGATTCTGGAGAACAATGGCGCGGAGGTGCGTTACGCGATTCATCCGGTGGCGGGACGCATGCCCGGACACATGAACGTCCTTTTGGCCGAGGCCGACGTGCCTTACGATCAACTTTTTGAAATGGACGCCATCAACCCCGTGATCGACACGATCGACGTGGCTGTTGTCATCGGCGCCAACGACGTCATCAATCCGGCCGCCCGCCACGACAAATCCAGCCCCATCTACGGCATGCCCATCATCAACGTCGACAAAGCCAAGACCGTGTTTGTCCTGAAGCGTTCCATGCGCACCGGGTTCGCCGGCGTGGAGAATGAACTGTTTTACTACGACAACACCCGCATGCTTTTCGGCGACGCCAAGGAATCCATCCAGGCCCTCGTCGCCGAGTTCAAATCCGCGTAACTCCGCGACAAGGACTGATTCCCACCCCCTGCCACTGGTTTATGGAGACTTTGTTGGGGAAAAACCACCCGTCAGATAAAAGATCAATAACCCCAGCAGCCCTACGAAAATAATCAGAAAGACAACCCAGGAAATAAAGTCCTGGAGTGGACCTCCCAGGTCTCTCTCTAAAATCGTCTGGTCCAGCGCGGCGGCCTGAAATTCCTCGATGATACTTTTGGCCTTTGCCTGGTCCCGCGCGTCGACCAGCAGCGTCACCTGCCCCGGGTTCAAGGTATCCGCGAGCTCAACCTTTACACCTTGGTCGGCAAGGAGGTCGCGGTACCGGCGCCCCGTCCCGGGAGGATAACTTCCGATCTTGACTGTCGATTCACCCATTGATTTCCACCCGCGCTTGCACTAACCCCCGACAGGAACTCATTCCCCGGGGTCCACCTCTGTCCGCGTTTTTTATATCATTTTCCACCGAGGTTGTCCAGTGCGGGGAAAAAAATAACGGATGACTTTTCAGGCCATCCGTTATTTTGCTTGGGTCGCCGATATTCCGGCTACCCAGAACCGCTGGTTTTGGGGGGAATAAAAGAATCTTTCCAGGAGATCTGGACGTTGAGGCAATGGTGGAAATAAACCCTCG
>JACRHQ010000039.1 GCA_016217585.1 Candidatus Omnitrophota bacterium
GAAGCAACAGGGCATTTATGTCTAATCCGTTGTTATTGAAGAAATTGACGAAATTCCACGGCCGCCAGGGGCCGCTGCTGCTGGTCATCCTCGACGGCGTCGGCATCGGCAAGCGCGACGCAAGCGACGGCGTGTTCCTGGCCAGGACGCCGTGCCTGGACAAGCTGATGAAGGGCAAGCTTTACACGACACTCAAGGCGCACGGCAAGGCGGTCGGGATGCCTTCCGACGCCGATATGGGCAACAGCGAAGTCGGCCACAACGCGCTGGGCGCGGGCCGTGTCTTCGACCAGGGGGCGACGCTGGTCAGCCGGGCCATCAGGGAGGGGACGATTTTTCGCACGCCGCTGTGGAAGGACCTCGTCGTCCGGGCCAAACGCCGGGGCACGCTCCATTTCATCGGGCTGTTATCCGACGGGAACGTCCATTCCCACACGGACCATGTGTACGCCCTTTTACGCGAATGCGCGAAAGAGGGTGTGCGGCGCGTGAGGCTTCACATCCTGACCGACGGCCGCGACGTCCATGAGAAATCAGCGTTGTCGTATATCGAAAAAACGGAAAAGGTCTTGAGCGAGCTTAAGGTAAAATACGGCGCCGATTACCGGATCGCCTCGGGCGGCGGCCGGATGGTTACCACCATGGACCGGTATAACGCCGACTGGAGTATCGTCAAGAGAGGATGGGACGCGCACGTGCTGGGGCGGGGACGCCAATTCGTAAGCGCGGCCCAGGCCGTGGAAACGTACTATCGTGAAGACCCCAAAGTCACGGACCAGTACCTGGACGCGTTTGTGATCGCGGAGAACGGCAATCCTGTCGGGATTATTGAAGACGGCGACTCGGTCGTCTTTTTCAATTTCCGCGGGGACCGGGCCATCGAGCTTTCGACAGCGTTTGAGCAAAAAGATCATTTTGATAAATTCGACCGTCAGCGCGTGCCGGACGTTTTGTACGCCGGCATGATGGAATATGACGGGGACCTGCATATCCCCCAACATTACCTTGTTGAGCCGCCCAGACTCGAACGTCCGGTCAGCCATTATATGTGCGCCAGCGGGGTCAGCGCCTTCGCCATCTCCGAGACGCAGAAGTACGGCCATGTCACCTACTTCTGGAACGGCAACAATTCCGGCTACGTGGATAAAAAACTCGAAACGTATGTTGAAATTCCTTCCGATAGAATTCAGTTTGATAAAGCGCCCAGGATGAAGGCTTGCGAAATCACGGAAAAATCCATCGAGCTTCTTCGCAGCGGCCGCTACAAGTTCGGCCGCATCAACTTCGCCAACGGCGATATGGTCGGCCATACCGGAGTCGAGAAGGCGATCATCACCGCTGTCGAAACTGTGGATGAGTGCACCGCCAGACTTATAGACGTCGTCAACGAACTGGGCGGCATCACGCTGGTCCTTGCCGACCACGGCAACGCCGATGAGATGTTCACCCTCAAGGACGGCAAGAAGATCGTCAGCACGGCGCATTCCTTGAACCCCGTGCCGTGCGCGATCGTGGATGCCGGCTACCGCGGCGAGTACCGCCTTGCCGATCTCACGGCGCGGGGCTTGTCCAACATCGCCGCGACTCTCCTGAACCTTCTGGGGTTTGAAAAACCGGAAGATTACGACCCTTCGCTGATTGAATTTGTTTAAAGACGGCGTCCAATGATCATCAAGTTATTATGGCTGACGGCGGCGGCGACACTTTTTGCCGGCGGGTATTGCGTATTTTTTGACCAGGCCGTCTTGACCCGAAGAGGCACCGTCTACCGTGTCAAAACGGACAAAAAGAGGGTCGCCCTGACCTTTGACGACGGGCCGTCTCCGGTCTGGACGCCGAAGATCCTCGACGAATTGAAAAACGCCGGCGTCAAGGCGACGTTTTTCATGGTCGGCCACCACGTCCAGAAATATCCGGAGGTGGCGCGCCGTGTCGCGCAGGAAGGGCACACGATCGGCAACCACGGATACGCCCACAGCGTCATCCTTTATTACACGCCCGCCGAGATCGAGGAAGAGATCAAATATACGGAACACGTCATCCGGGAAGTCACCGGACAAACGACCCGGATGTTCCGCCCGCCGAAGGCGTGGGTGCGCCGCTCGACCAAGGAACAGGTGAAGGCCCTGGGGTATGATATCGTCCTCTGGTCGCTGAATTCCAAGGACTGGGTATCGTTTCACCACAAGCAGATTGTTTCTTATTTGGCCAGGCGGGTCAGAAACGGCGATATCCTCCTTTTCCATGACAGCGGGCATGTCTTTGGGACCGAAGGCGGCGACCGGACACAGACGGTCAAGGCGATATCGCTTCTGGTAAGGACTTTGAGAGAAAAGGGGTTTGAGTTTGTCCGCGTCGAGGAGTTGATGCATGGCTGATCATTATTTTGAAAAGACAAGCCATTGGAAATTGCTGGGGATACTGGCCGCGCTCTCATACATCTTTTTGATGCTGGGCAACGGCCTCGTCAGCCTCACGCATCCGGACGAAGTTTTTTATGTACAGACTGCCAAGGAAATGGTCGCGCACAACAGCTGGTGGACGCCGATCATCTTCGACTGGCCGCATTTTGAAAAACCGATTTTTTGTTTCTGGCTGCTCGCGTTAAGCGTCAAGTTTTTCGGCCCGGTGCCGTTTGCCGCCCGGTTCTGGCCGGCGCTCTTTGGCATTATCGGCGTCGGCGTCACGTACTGGACCGCCTGGATGCTGTTTGGACGAAAACGTCTGGCCTTCCTGGCGGGTCTTGTTCTGTCCTCCAGTTTTATTTATATGGCGCTGTCCCGCGCGGTCCTGACCGATATGGTCTTTTCTGTCTGGGTCGCACTGGCGATCGCCCTTTTTTATTGGGGGTATACCGGTCAGCGCCGCCGGGATATTGCGGTTATCCTGTGCGCGGCGGTCTGCGGCATCGCCGTGCTGACCAAAGGCGCCTTGGGCCTCTTTTTCCCGGCGGCGGTGATATTGATTTTTCTGATCTACAAAAGAGATGTCGGGTTTTTGGTGAGGCCGTCGGTCGTTATCGGCGGGTGCCTTTTCCTTGCGATCGCGGTCCCCTGGCACTGGTTGATGTACACATGGTACGGTAATCAGTTTCTCCATGAATATGTTTACAACGTGCATATCCGCAGGGTCCTGGAAGCGGAGCACGCGCGGCTGGACAACTGGTATTTTTACCTGGGGCTGATGGTCGCCGGCATTTTCCCGTGGAGTTTCTTCTGGCCGCCGGCGGGGTATTTGGTCTGGAAACAGTTCAGGGAAAAAACGGCGCAGCGCGGCCCGTTATTTTTTCTCCTGGCCTGGATCGTCGGCGTTTATATGCTCGTCCAGCCGGCGCATTCCAAACTGGCCAGCTACATATTCCCGGTTTTTCCCGCCATCGCGATCATCCTGGCGTTTTATCTGGATAACGCCCTTGAGTCTGGCCGTCGCCGGGTGCTTGCCGTTTGCGGGTATCTGTTCGCCGGACTTTTAGCCGTTATCGCTTTTGGCGCCATCGTCGCCGGACATATTTATAAATCGTTTATCCCCGACCCCGCGGTCGTTTATGTTTTCGCCGCGCTCCTTTTTGTCCTGGCTGTTGTTGTGGTCATCCTTAACCGAAGGAGGGATTATGTGCGGATGATATTCGCGCACGCGGGGCTGACAACGGTTTTGCTGGTGATGATTTTCCTGGCGCGGCCCGCCATGGAACCGTGGGTATCGTGCAAGGGAATCAGTGATACGTTCCAGACGATAGACCGTTCCGACTCGACGGTCCTGACCAGCAAGTTTTACGTGCGCGGGATCCGTTTTTATACGGACCGCAAAGTGGCCGTGATTGATATCAACGGCGAAGGCTTTTTCAGCCCGCATCCGGTCCCGTTTTTTAACACGGACCAGAAGGTGCTCGATTTCCTGGCGACCCAGCCGGTCACTTATGCCATCGTCAAGGAAGGCAATGTCCGTGATCTCAAGCGGATCATCGCGGGACAACCTTACCGGCTGCGAGAGCTGCAGGGCACAGGCGGGAAATATATCCTGCGTATTGAGAAAATATAATTTTCGGTACTGGCAGGAGGCGGCCACGATGCGATACGCGCGAAAAGAACAAGAATTGAAAAGACGCATGCATGAATTGGGCGTCTATGAAAAGGACATCCGCGAGATGTTCGTCCGGTCTTCCGGTCCCGGCGGGCAAAACGTGAACAAGACATCCACCTGCGTCGTCCTGCGGCACTTGCCGACCGGCATCCAGGTCAAGTGCCAGGAAGAGAGGTCGCAGCTTTTAAACCGCCACCAGGCGCGTTGGCTGGTCCTCCAGAAGATTGAGGAAAAACAGAAGCAGGAGCGGTTGCGCCTGCAGCAGGAAAAGGAAAAAGAACGAAGACGCCGGCGCAAGCGGACCACGGCGCTCCAGGAGAAGGTCCTTGAGCAGAAACATTACCGTTCCGCCAGGAAAAGCATGCGCCGAAAGATCGACGCCATCGATCTGGGAGATGATCTTTGAGCTGTGGTATAATGCACCGCCATGACTACTAAACATCACCGGAAAATCCATGGAATGATTGATGTCAGCGTCAAGCCGGTCAGCCGCCGTGTCGCCAGGGCAACGGCGCGGATCGTCCTTGGCAAGAAGGCCTTCCGGGCCTTGAGGCAGGGAGGATCTCCCAAGGGAGACGTTTTCGAGACAGCCAGGATCGCCGGCATTATGGCGGCCAAGTCCACACCGGCGATCATCCCGATGTGCCATCCCCTGGAAATAAACCAGGTCAAGGTCACGTTCGCCGCGGACACAAAAGGCGCTGCCGTCGACGTCGCGGCGGAGGTGGTCTGCCTGGGCCGCACGGGCGTGGAGATGGAGGCGCTGACGGCGGCTTCGGCGGCGGCCTTGACAATTTATGATATGATGAAGTGGGCGGACCACGCCATGGTCATTTCTGATGTAAGATTGATCTATAAAAGCGGAGGGAAAAGCGGTACGTTCGAGCGCCGCGGTTAAGTGTTTATGTCGCAAACTCCTGCAACAACCCAGCAGTCTTTCGGTTATGAGGATTTTATCGCTTCCATCGACGGGTTCGCGGCCAATTACGCGTCCGACATTACTCCGGAATATTATTTCGGCTTTCCGATGGATCCCGTCCTGGAGGTTGAGCGCAACCTGTTAAGCCCGACGATCAAAAGTATCGCCTATTTTTCCATGGAGTTCGGGATCGCCCCCAGCATCTATAATTCCTTCCGGTTGAACCGTCCCATCCCCGAGCAGAACCAGTTTTTCAGCCACGAGGTTTTCTCCAATTACTGGCTGTGCGATTACCTGTTCAAGGTCCAGACGACCGGTAAAATGCTGGATATCCCGATCTACGGCGGCGGCCTGGGCGTATTGGCGGGGGACACCATGAAAAGTGTCGCCGACAGCGGCCTGGCTGTTGCCGGCATCGGTATTTTATGGAACAAGGGCTATTTTAAACAGAAGTTCTGGTACAAACACGGCCAGATCCCCGAGACGTTGACCTGGGACCCCTACAATTATCCGGGACTGATCCCGCTCAAGGATTTCGTGACGATCGACACCAAAGAGGGCCCGCTGCATTTGCGGTTGTGGAAATATTATGTGTACAGTTATGATAAGTCAAAGGCGTGTCCTATCATCCTGCTTGACTCCAACTGCCAGCAGAACGACCCGAGACTGCGGAAGCTCACCGACCAGCTCTACCGCAGCGATGAAGTCTGGTGGAAGATATTCCAGCGAGTGATCCTCGGGATCGGAGGGATGAAGGCCCTGGCAAGTCAGGGGTATAACATCGATTGTTACCACCTCAACGAAGGCCACGCGGCGCTGGCCCTGGTGGAAAAATATGTCCATCTCGAGGATAAGAACATGATGACGGAATGCCGGCGCCATTTTATTTACACCTGCCATACGCCGGTCGCCGCGGGGCACGACCGTTTCCGTATCGAGGATGTGGCCAAAATCCTGCCCGATGAATACACCCAGCCCTGTCAGATGTTCGGCAAGGAAACGCAAGACTCTTCCCAGATCAATCTGACATTTATGTGTTTGAATAACTGCGACCAGATCAACGCGGTCGCCCAAAAACACGGGGAGATCACGCGCCTGCAATTCCCGGAGTTTTCCTCCAAAATCCAGGCCATTACCAACGGCATCCATATCCATACCTGGCTTTCGGAAAGTTACGCGCGTCTTTTCGACCGGTATCCGAATGTCTTTGGCGACTGGAGAAAACATCCGGAGAACCTCGCGAAAGCGGGTGACTTGCGCGGCGACGACCGGTTCCGTCAAGAGGTCTTCGAGGCCCATCTTGTCAACAAAAGGAATTTGACCGGGCTTCTCGGCCGGTGGAAACTCAAAGAGGACGTCCTGACGATCGGCTGGGCGCGGCGCATCGCCGGGTATAAACGGCCGGCGCTTATTTTTCATAATATCGCGGAGATCCTCAACATCGCCCGTGACGCGGGACCCTTGCAGATTATCCTCGCGGGCAAGGCGCATCCCAACGACGACATCGGCGCCGCGCATATCGATGATATCCTTGACCATATCGACCAGCTCAACGCGCACCGCCAGGTCGTCAAAGTCCTGATCCTGGAAAATTATGACACCTATTTCGGGAAACTCCTGACCAACTCGGTGGATGTCTGGTTGAATAATCCGTTGCCGCCGTTAGAGGCTTCAGGCACCAGCGGGATGAAGGCCCTGGCAAGTCAGGGGTATAACATCGATTGTTACCACCTCAACGAAGGCCACGCGGCGCTGGCCCTGGTGGAAAAATATGTCCATCTCGAGGATAAGAACATGATGAC
>JACRHQ010000040.1 GCA_016217585.1 Candidatus Omnitrophota bacterium
AAGCGCATGGCCCCGGTTGATATTCTCAAAGAGCGGTTCCCGTCTATCGACACCGGGGTCTTGAACTTGCCTCCGATCAGGCTGGAATCTCTGCTTGATTTTTATCTTCAGGGTGGATACCATGTTCCCAAATCGGCCCCTCAACGCCGGATAATTTATTGACAAGGTTTTTTAAGTCCTGTATAATTTGTTGCTCTTTTGGCGCCGGAACTTTACGGAACGCTGGGCGTAAAGGGAAGGCTAATCGTGTCCGGCAGGAGGCAGGAGACAGGAGGCAGGAAGCCGGGCATAACGGCCAAATTTATGTTCACAGCAGTCTGGGGTCCCCCGCAGTCGGGTTCCATAAATTTGGATTTTTAGGGGAGGGTAAGATGGTAGAGCAGAAGAAGATTGTTGATCTGGAAAGCCGCAAGAAGGCGCTGGAACTGGCGTTATCGCAGATCGAGAAGCAGTTCGGCAAGGGGTCCATCATGAAGATGGACGGGAGCGTGCACACCGAAATTGAAGTGATCCCGACGGGATGTCTGGCCCTGGACGCCGCGTTAGGCGTGGGCGGGGTCCCGCGGGGGCGCGTGATCGAGATCTACGGCCCCGAATCCTCGGGGAAAACCACGCTGACCTTGAGCGTCATCGCGCAAGTCCAGAAAACCGGCGGCACGGCGGCGTTTATCGATGCCGAACACGCCTTTGATTCGACCTACGCGGGCAAAGTCGGCGTCAAATTAGATGAGCTTTTGATTTCCCAGCCGGACACCGGAGAACAGGCGCTCGAGATCGCGGAAACCCTGGTGCGCTCCAACGCGGTCGACCTTGTTATCATCGACTCGGTGGCGGCCTTGACGCCGCGCGCGGAAATAGAAGGGGAAATGGGCGACGCGCACATGGGGCTGCAGGCAAGGCTGATGTCGCAGGCGCTGCGCAAGCTCACCGCCGCGATCAGCAAATCCAAGACGTGCATCATTTTTATCAATCAGATCCGCATGAAGATCGGCGTCATGTTCGGCAACCCGGAGACGACGACCGGCGGCCGGGCGCTGAAATTCTACGCGTCGGTGCGCATCGACCTGCGGCGTATCGAGTCGATTAAACAGGGCGAGCAGTTTATCGGCAACCGCGTCAAGGCGAAGATCGTCAAGAACAAGGTGGCCCCGCCTTTTCGGGAAGCGGAATTCGAGATCTATTTTGACGAAGGGATCTCCCGCTCCGCGGACGTGCTGGACCTGGGTGTCCAGTATGACATCATCCAGAAATCCGGCACCTGGCTGGCGTTCGAAAATGAAAAGCTGGGACAGGGCAAAGAGAACGCGCGTAAGTTTCTGAAGGAAAATCCCAAAATTCTGGACAAGATCGAGAAAATGATCCGCGCGAAGACCCGTGAAGCGAAGTAGACCAGTTAAAGATACCGTAACAGAGGCAAAGAATTATATTTACCGGCTTCTGAAAATACGGTTTCGCAGTGAAAAAGAAGTTCGCGACAAGTTGCGCCAGAAGGGGTTCAGTGAGCCGACGGCCGATGAGGCCGTCGACTATTTTAAGGGCATTGGTCTTGTCAATGACCGGCAGTTCACCCAGAAATGGATCAGCTGGCGCCTGGCCAAACCGTTCGGCCTCAAGCGCATCAAGCTTGAGTTAAAAGAAAAGGGCATCACGCCGGAGTTGATCGAAGAACAGTTCGCGGAAGCACAATCGGATTATTCGGAAGAGGCAATCGTCGCGCGTTTGGCCCAGCGCCAGGCCGTAAAACACCGCGGTGTCCCGCGTGAAAAAGCGAAGCAAAGGGTTTATGGATATTTGATGCGCCGTGGATTCAATCCCGCCGCCGTATTCAAAGCCGTCAAAGATATATGACATTAAACTCCTGCGAGAACCGAAAAAAGTTCCTGTATTTTTTTGCGTCCAAAGGACACACGGTTGTCGCCAGCGATTCGGTCGTGCCCAAAGACGACCCGACGGTGCTGTTCACCACCGCCGGCATGCAGCAGTTCAAGCGCCAGTTTCTGGGATACGTCGGCGACTACACCCGCGCGGCCTCGTCCCAGAAATGTCTGCGCACTGATGACCTGGACAAGGTCGGCAAGACGGATTTTCACCACACGTTCTTTGAAATGCTGGGGAATTTTTCCTTCGGCGATTATTTCAAGAAAGACGCCATTGCCTGGGCCTGGGAATTCCTGACGACGGAGCTCAAGATCCCCGCGGAGAAACTTTGGGTTTCCGTGTACACGGACGATGAGGAAGCCGCGCAGATATGGCTTAAAGATATCAGGATTGATCCGAAAAAACTCGTTCGGCTCGGTGACAAAAGCAATTTCTGGCCGGCTGAGGCCAAAGAGAAAGGGCCCAACGGCCCGTGCGGCCCGTGTTCGGAAATTTTTTACGATTATGGCGTCAATCCCAAATGTACGAACAAAAAATGCGACCCGGATTGCAACTGTGGACGGTTTTCCGAGATCTGGAACCTGGTCTTTACCCAGTTCAACCGCCAGGAAGGCGGCGTGCTGGAACCCTTGCCCAACAAGAATATCGACACCGGCATGGGACTCGAGCGCCTCGTTGCCGTCGTGCAGGGGAAAAAGAGCAACTACGAGACGGATTTCTTCGCACCGATTCTCAAAAGTATCGACACCAATGCAGGCAAGGGGCTCGCGCCGGCACAACGCTACATTATCGCTGATCATATCCGGGCGATCGTCTTCGCGGTCGCCGATGGCGTTATCCCGTCCAATGAAGGCCGCGGCTATGTGGTCAAACGGCTGATCATCGACATCACAGACATCGTTTTGCAACATGGTCAAAAGGAAGTGGTCATTTACAAGCTTGTCCCGTCGGTCATAGAGGCGATGGAGAAGGCCTATCCGGAATTGAAGAAAAAATCCGGTGAGATCGCGGATATCGTCAAGAATATTGAAATCTCCTACCGCAAGGTCAGGACGGAACGGGTCCCGGAATTGACCCGCGAGGTCACCGATATCTTTAAGGGCAAGCAGGGGTCCGGCATTTTAGGACAGAAGATGTTTCTGTACCGGGACACGTACGGATTAACGCTGCCGACGATCATGGCGGTCCTGGATTCCTGCGGGGTGTGCGGGAAACTCCGGGAAGACGCGTGCAAAGAATTCGAGCGGCTTATGGCCGTCCAGCAGAAAAAATCCCGCGAAGGCAGCCGGATGACGGGGGATGTCTTTACCGGCGCGGAGCTCGACGTTGATATTCCTAAAACAAAATTCGAAGGGTATGAACACACGCAAGGTACGGGTAAAGTTTTGCGTCTGTTCATTGATAACCAGAACGTGAACGAGGTTTCGAAAGGCGATCAGGTCAAGGTTGTCCTGGACAAGACGCCGTTTTACGCGGAGGCCGGCGGACAAGTGGGCGACACGGGATATATCAGCGGCAAGAAGGGCAAGATCCGCGTGGAAGATACGCAGAAGATCAATGACGTTTACGTCCACCGAGGTGTTGTCGAAGACGGGTTGCTGCGCGTCGACGAGATGGTCGAAACAGCAATCGACGCCGAACGGCGCCTGGCCATTATGCGCCACCACACGGCGACACACCTTTTGCAGGCGGCGTTACGGGAAGTGTTGGGGAAGCATGTCCAGCAGCAAGGGTCGCTCGTGGCCGGGGACAGGTTGCGGTTTGATTTCTCTCACCCCAAAGCCATCAGCAAGGAAGAAATCAAAAAGATTGAAGACCGCGTGAATGAACATGTCGCGGCCGGGATCCCGGTGCGCAAGGAAATTTTGGGTATTGAAGAAGCCAGAAAGAAAGGCGCCTTGGCCTTTTTCGCCGAGAAGTACGGCGACAAGGTCCGCGTCGTTTCCATCGGCGATGTCTCGAGGGAATTTTGCGGCGGGACGCATTTAAAGAACACCGGCGAGATCGGGATTTTCAAGATCGCTTCCGAAGGCGCGGTCGCGCAGGGGATCCGCCGCCTGGAAGCGAAGACCGGAAAAGACGCCGCGCTTTTTCTCAAGAAAAAAGAGGACGCGGAGCGGGCAAACGCAGAACTCGCCAAAGCCAAACAACTGGAAACCGAACAAGAGAAGGCGCGCTATAATGTCATCATAAAATCCCTTGACCCGGAGATCAAATCGAGTCCGGAGATCGCGGGGACAAAGATATTCAACAAAGTCATCAATGATGTCAGGGTCGACACCCTTAAAAGCATTTCTGATTTTGTCAAGCAAGCGGCAAAATCATCGGCGGTGATCCTGGGGTCCCAAACCAACGGGACCGCGACCATTGTCGTCGCCGTGACGGACGACCTGGTTAAGCGCGGGATCAGCGCCAGAGAAATCGTCAAGGAGATCGCGCCTTTGATCGAAGGCAGCGGCGGCGGAGCGCCGCAGCTGGCCCAGGCGGGCAGCAAGCGCCCCGAACGGATGGAAGCGGCCATGCAGAAGGCCGTCGGTATTCTGAAGGGAAAACTATAATCATGAAAATATTGACGCAGACCGGCGAGGGTATCCAGGCGCTGTATAACCGGCATCTGGGGTTCCGCAAGAAACATGTCGAGGAAAAAGTGCGCGGGATCATCGAGGACGTCCGGCTTTACGGAGACGACGCGCTCATTAAATACACGCGCAAGTTCGACAAGGTGAAGCTGACGGCTAAACAGCTGCGGGTCGCCGAGGGCGAGATCAGCGGCGCCTTCCAGAACATCACCAGTGATTTTATCAACGACCTGAAGGTCGTCCTCAACAACGTCACGGTCTTCTACAAGAAGCAGGTTTCCAAAGGCTGCCGGGTGCGTAACGACAACGGGATTCTCCTCAAGGAAAGCGTCCTGCCGCTGGATACCGTCGGGATCTATATCCCGGCGGGGACGGCGCCTTTGATATCCACCGTCTATATGACCGCGGTCCCGGCGCGGGTGGCCGGCGTCAAACGGATCGTCCTTGCCACGCCGCCGGATAAGGAGGGTCATGTGAACCCGTATATCCTGGCGGTGGCCAACCTCCTGAAGGTCAACGAGATTTACAAGATCGGCGGCGCCCAGGCGATCGCGGCCATGGCCTTCGGGACAAAGACGGTCCCCAGGGTCGACAAGATCATCGGTCCCGGCAACATGTTCGTCACCGAAGCCAAGCGGCAGTTGTTCGGCTACGTGGATATCGACATGCTCGCC
>JACRHQ010000047.1 GCA_016217585.1 Candidatus Omnitrophota bacterium
CACCAGCCGCCCGGCCAAAGCGACTTCCCTGCCTTCCGTAAAGGTTGCCAATACCTGGGCAACAGCATCCAGGGGCTTGAACCCGTCTCCATATGGGTCAAGCCCGCCAGCCCGCAGGTTGCCGAGCTTTTCCAGCCTAACCTTTTTTATCTCATCAAGTTCCATAAATTTCACGCACCATAATATTAATAAAAAAATTAATGGTTTGATTATATAGAAAAAGAATCGCGGTGTCAATTATTCGCTGGAGGGATTCAAATAGGGGATTTACGCGGCGACGATGCAGATGCCGGCCTGGTTGGCGAGATGGACGCACTGTTCCCGGTCGATGAGGATGGTCTTTCCCGCCTCAATGCCGATACAACCGGCCCTGGCACGGGCCATGGTACGGATGGTCCGCGGCCCGATGACGGGGACGTCGAAGCGCGGGTCCTGGCTGGGTTTGCTCATCTTGACGACGACCGCGCCCTCACGCGCGATCCGCCCTCCCCTCAGGATCGCCCGGTCGGTGCCTTCCATCGCCTCAATGGCCACAATGGCTTTTTCTTTAACGACGACGGTCTGGCCCACGTCCAGGCGCCCCATATCCCTGGCAATCGCCTTGCCGAACTCGATATCGTCCAGCTCGCGGGAAGTCGGGCCGCGCTTCGTCAACGTGCCTTTCGGTGCCAGGTATTCCTTCAGAAGAAAAGTGGAATCCAGAAGGCGTATGCCGCGCGCCTGGAGTTTGCCGGCGATGGCGGAGAAGATCGTGTCCGCCTTGCGGTCGCGGACAGCGTCAAAGAGGCCCCGGAATTCCTCGTCAAAGGCGACGTTTTTCTCAAACAGGTTGTCCGGGTTGACCTGTCCGGCCATGATGACCTCCCGGACGCCCTCGTCGGCAAAAAACGTAAATAATTTTTTTAATTCTCCGGCGCTGAACCAGGACAATTTTCCGACAAGGAACTTTAACGCGAAGGAGGTGTCTCCACGGATGGCGGCGGCGACAACGCGGTAGCCCCGGGATCCGGCTTCCCGGGCGAAAAGAAACGGGAGTTTCCCGTTACCGGCGATAAGGCCGAGGGTTGGTTTGGACATGACTTAAAGATCCGGGGGATCAGGCTTGGTCATCGGAGATTTCCGATGAAACGCCGGACGCGTTGCACAATCCCCTCTTCGAAGTTTTCGTGAAAAAGACCAGGTGCTCGAGCTCGGGGCAGGGCTCGATCTCGTTCGCAATCTTTGCCAGGGCATGGCTGCGGGTCAGCCCCATGCGGAACAATATTTTAAAGGCCTTGCGCAGCTTCTGGATCGTGGCGGGAGAGATCTCCGCGCGTTTTAACCCCACCGTGTTGGTGTTGACAACACCCGCCGGATGGCCGTCGCACATCGAAAACGGCGGCACGTCCTGGACGACCTTCGAACACCCTCCCACGATGGAGAGCCGCCCCAAGCGCACGAACTGGTGCACGGCGCTCAGGCCCCCGATGATCGCGCTGTCCTCGAGGATCACGTGCCCTCCCAGCGTCGCGGCGTTGGCCATGACACAATTATTGCCGATGATGCAGTCATGCGCGATATGGGCGTAGGCCATGATCAGGGTATTATTGCCGAGGACCGTTTTCCCGCCGCCGTCGGCGGTACCGGGGTTGATGGTCACATACTCGCGGATGACGTTATTCTCGCCGATATTCAAAAAGACGTTGTCGTCGGCCGAGTATTTTTTGTCCTGCGGGGCGCTGCCGATGACCGCGCCGGTATAAATCTTGCAGTTACGGCCGATCGTTGTCTGGCCGGTAAGGACACAGTGGCTGCCGACGCGCACGTTATCCCCGATCGTCACGCCGTCCTCGATGACGGAATAGGGCCCGACGGAAACACCGGAGGACAACTTGACCCCCGGATGGATGACCGCTGTTTTATGAATCTTGATGTTTTCCATAATCAGTCCAGATACGAAGCGTCCGTGAACGAAAAGACCATTTCCGCTTCCGCGGCGATTTCGCCGTCCACCCTGGCCAAGGCCCTGACCTGGGCCGTCTTCGGCCTGTCCCGGACGACCTCCACCTCCATGACCAGCTGGTCGCCCGGGCCGACGACCCGGCGGAACTTCACTTTGTCCACCGCTAAAAAGAAGGCTACTTTACCATGATGCACTTCATTCGTCAAGATGACAACCCCGGCGGTCTGGGCCATAGCCTCGACCATCAACACCCCCGGCATGACCGGACGGGCTGGAAAATGCCCCTGGAAGAAATTGTCGTTGATGGTGACGTTCTTGATCCCGACGCCCTTTCTGCCTTTCTCGATCTCGATAACGCGGTCGACCAGCAGAAACGGATAACGGTGCGGCAGAATCCGCATGATACCAGCGATATCAATTTCCCTGTTACCGCCCAATTCAAAAACGGGCCGCCGGCTTTTTTTCTGTAATTTCTCTTTTTGCTGATAAATTTTCTTCAACAGCTGGATATTGAGCGTATGTCCGCTCTTGACCGCGAAGACATGCCCGCGGATCGGCATCCCCAGAAGATACAAATCTCCGATAAAGTCCAGCACCTTGTGGCGCGCGAATTCATCCGGGAACCGGACCGTGTTTTTAATGACGCCTTTTTCTCCGACGACAAGGGTGTTGTCGTAATTGGCCCCCTTGCCCAAACCTCTATTTCTTAATTCCTCGGCCTCGTTCTGCAGGCAAAATGTCCTGGCGGGGGCGATGGCCTCCTGAAAAGTCTTCGCGTCGATCGTGGCGCTGAAAAACTGCGCGCGCAAAAAAGGATGGTCATAATCCAAAACATACGAAACCTTAAAGTCCGGCGCGGGCGTGATATAGATGGCGCATCCGTTCAGCTCCACCCCCAGCGGCTCCGCGATCTCCAGATACGGCGCCTCCACGCCCTGCTCGGCGATCCCGGCCTCCTGGATGGCCTTTAAGAAATCCCGTCCGCTGCCGTCGAGCCCCGGAAGCTCAACGGCGTCAACCTCCACGGTGAGGTTGGTGATCCCCAGCCCGCACAAAACGCTCATAAAATGCTCGACGGTATGAATAGCGGCCTCGCCTTTGCCGATCGTGGTGCATCGCGGGATACCCGTATCGATATGGATATTGGACGGGTCGACCGCGATGACCGGCCGGCCGGGCAAATCGACGCGGACGAAACGGATCCCCGCGTTGGCGCCGGCGGGCTTGCAGATCATACGGGCGGCGCAGCCGGTGTGCAGCCCCACCCCCGCCAGAAAAAATTCTTTTTCGATTGTTTTTTGCTGGTTAAACATTGCCCAGTTTCTTTTCGAGTTCTTTGACCCTTTTTTCCAGATCAAGGATCGTTTTGATATAGGACGGAACACGGCGCAAAGCAGCCTGGAATCTTTGTTCGGCCATATACGGCCGGGCGGGGAACCCCGAGATTTTCTCACCGGCGGGGATGGATTTGGTGATGGCCGCGCGCGAGGCGGCCACGACGCCTTTGCCGATCGTCAGATGGCCGTGAACGCCGACCTGGCCGGCCAGGACGACATTATCCTCGATGACAACGCTTCCGGAAATCCCGACCTGGGAAATGATAATGCAATGTTTCCCCATAACCACATTATGGGCGACCTGGACCAGGTTGTCGATCTTGCTGCCCTCTCCTATGACCGTCTTGCCAAACCGGGCCCGGTCGATGGTGGCGTTCGCCCCGATCTCCACGTCATTTTCGACGACAACTGTCCCGACCTGCGGGATCTTCTCATGTTTTCCGTTGACCCAGACATAGCCAAAACCGTCATCCCCGATCAC
Source organism: Candidatus Omnitrophota bacterium (assembly GCA_016217585.1). GTDB lineage: Bacteria > Omnitrophota > Gorgyraeia > Zapsychrales > Zapsychraceae > UBA10015. Next base: position 3,761 of record JACRHQ010000047.1, read on the forward strand.
TGTACCGCTGTGGACGATCACGCGCTCGCCGAGCGTAATCCCTTCCCGCAGCGTTACGTGAGGGTAAATCAGACAATCCTTTCCCAGAACCGTGCGATGCCCCACATAACAGCCGCTGTAAATAACGGTATGGTCACCGACCACGGCCCCGCCTTCGATCACGGTGTGAGGCCCGACGGCGACATTCTTCCCGATGACCGCGTCCCTGGCGATGACGGCCGTCCTGTGAACACCTCGGGGGCGGCAAACGGTGTCTTGCGTGAAGAACGACGCGGCCCGGGCGAAGGCGAGGGAAGGATTATCGGTACGGACAACGGACTTGCCCGGAATCTCCACGGAGCGCGGCGTTATGATGGCGGAGGCTTTCGTCGTCTTTAGAAACGGGATATACTTGGGGTTGGCGATAAACGTTAAATCGCCCGGCTGGGCTTCCTTGACCCCGCTTAAGCCCGTGATGACCAGCCGCGGGTCGCCGGCCAGCTCGCCGTCGACCAGCTTCGCGATCTGCGCCAGAGTCTTGCGCGTCGCGCGCCCCCCCCGCGTATCATTTTTGCGGCGGCTTGGGCTGGGCCTTATTGAGGGTCTTTAGAATATCCTGGGTCAAATCGCGGGCCGGGTCGCCGTAGATGAGGACGCGGTCGTTGAGGATCAGCGCGTAACCGTTTTGCTCGGCGTAACCGCTGACGATCTTCTCGATCTCCAGCAGGATCTCGCGGATTTTTTCGTTGCGCTCCTTGGTCAACGTCGTCTTTTTCTGACGGTCGTATTCCATGAGGTCGTTCTTCATTTTCTCGACATCGCCCTCAAGGGCCTTTTTCTGATCTTCCTTGAGAAGTTCGAGCTTCCCCTGCTGTTCGCGGATTTTGTCGACTTTGCCCTTGGCCTCCTGCTCGTAGTCTTTATGTTCGGCCTCGAGCGCCTTGTCGTACTCTTTGGTCTTGTAATACTCGTCAAACAAACGGCTCAGATCGACATAGCCGATTTTTCCTTTCTCGTCGGCGAAAGCCGCCGTCGCGAATAACGCCGCCGCAAAAACGACAAATGCCAGTTTTACCCCTTTCATAAACTCCTCCTGGTTAATAGTAAATGGTGAATGGTTGACAGCCCGACTTCATCAGACTTCGCTAAAACCCGCGGCTGACACTGAAATAAAATTTACCGGAACGCTGGTCTTCTCCCGGCTCATTATTAAGCGGATAACCATAGTCAAGGTTGATCGGCCCTATGGGCGTCTTGACGCGCAACCCGAACCCCGCCCCGGCTTTAAACCCGCCAGAACCAAAATCCTCTTTCCTGGCCCACACGTTCCCCGCGTCCAAAAATCCCGCCAGCTTGACATAATCGACCACGGGGATCGTGTACTCAATATTGCCGACCACCATACTTTCCCCGCCGATGGGGGCTTCCGTATTTGGATCCAACGGCCCCACCCTGCGCTCGTTGTACCCCCGGATGGTCCTGGCGCCGCCGGCGAAAAAACGCTCGAAGATCGGGACTTTCTGTGAATCTCCATAGGCATCGACGAGACCGCTGTGCAAACGGAATTCCAGAACAGACTTGAATTTAAACGGGAGATAATAACTTGCGCTGCCTTCCAATCTGTAGAAATCCTTGTCGCCTCCCAGGGGACCGCCGGCCAGGTCCGTTGATCCGGTCACAATCAATCCCTTGGTCGGATTAAAACTG
>JACRHQ010000010.1 GCA_016217585.1 Candidatus Omnitrophota bacterium
AAAGATTGTTTTTCGTATAAAGACCCCGTCATTGTCCCGGCCAAAACTTTTTTATCACAATTAGTTTAGACAGGCTGATAACGACGAAGCCATGGCGCATGCCAAGATGCCGATGCGTCAAGGCGGAACTTCGTTCTCAATCCTGCGCCAGTCGGTGAAGACCGGATCGAAGTTACGTTTTTTAAGGATGGCGATGATGTCCTGGACCGAGCGGTGGTCTTTGACGTCGAATTGCGGGTCCTGCTTTTCCGCGGCCGTAACCGTGTAGCCTCCCACCGAAGTGTTGGATCCGGCCGAAATGCGTGTTATCCCCAGTTCCAGTGCGTGGTCGCGCAGCGCCGGGTTTTCCCTCGTGGATAAATTGATCCCCACCCGCGGGAACTGGATCCGCGTCAGGCAAATGATTCTTACAAAAGTAACGTCATCAACATCGCAGGGGGCGAAATCCGTCCCCTTGATGGACCTCAACCGCGGGAACGAAACGCTGTATTCGACTCCGGGGTAGTTGCGTTCCATCCAGCGCAGGTGCTGGTACAGCGCGTGCAGGTCTTGTGCCGCGTCGGCCAGCCCCAGAAGGATCCCCATGGAGATGTGTCGCACGCCCCCTTTGGCCGCGCGTTCAGGCGTGCCGAGGCGGTAATCGTAATCCGCTTTCTTGCCGGCGATATGCACTTCCTTGTAACGGTCACGGTCATACGTTTCCTGATAGACCGTAATCCCGTCGACGCCGCATAAAAACAGTCCGCGGTATTCCGCTTCCTCCATCGGCTGGACTTCCATGCCGATATTCGCAAAATATGTTTTAGCGATCGCCGTGGCTTCTTTAAGATAACCCAGAGGCGTTGCCTGACAGGATTCGCCGGTTAAAAGAAGGACATTTTCAATGCCCTGTTTCGCCAAAAAAGACATTTCTTGATGCATCTGTGCGGCGGTCAGTTTGAAGCGTTTGATGCGGTTGTGGCTGTGAAAGCCGCAATACGTGCAGTAACTGCTGCAAAAATTTGAAAGATACAAAGGAGCGTAGAGCGTAATCGTCCGTCCGAAATACTGGCGCGTCAGGCGGCCGGCGTCTTGCGCCAGTTCTTCGGTCAATCCCTGGCTTGGGTCGTGAAGGATATTCTTGATGTCAACGAGGTTGATCATAGAGGAAGCCGGTTAGAGGAGAGGAGGCATCCGCGCTGTCTTTCGGTGAGGGCAATTTGCTCAAATAAGCCAGACGTCCGGCCTCAACGGCCATGGCGAAAGCCCGGGCGATGAGGGCAGGTTGTTCCGCTGTTGCCACCGCGGTATTAACGAGCACGGCATCGGCGCCCATTTCCATGGCCTCGGCCGCGTGGGAGGGGGCCCCCAGCCCCGCGTCCACGACGATCGGCAGGTCGATTTCATCGATGAGGATCTGGATGAACTCTTTGACCTTCAAACCGCGGTTGCTGCCGATGAGCGACCCCAAAGGCATGACGGTCGCGGCGCCGGCCTTGACAAGCGCGCGGGCGGCGTAAAGGTCGGGATACATATAGGGAAGGACGACGAACCCCTCCGCGGCCAGAATTTCGGTTGCCTTGACCGTTTCGGCGTTATCCGGCAGCAGATATTTGCTGTCGCTGATGACCTCGACCTTGATCCAGTTCCCGTAGCCGGCTTCTTTGGCCAGGCGGGCGACGCGTACGGCTTCCTGCGCGTTGCGCGCGCCGGAGGTGTTGACCAGGAGGGTCACGTCCCTGGGGATGTATTCCAGGATATTTTCGTCGTGGCGTTCGAGATCGATGCGCCGCAGGGCGACGGTCACGATTTGCGTGCCGGAGGCCTTGATGCTTTCGGCCAAATCCGGTTTATTTTTGAATTTGCCGGTCCCCAGCAAAAAACGGCTGGTAAATATCTTTCCGGCAATCTCCAGCGGCGTGTCCATTCAACCTCCCCCGACGAAACTTACGAGCTCTACGGTGTCCCCGTCATTGACGCGGATTTGATCCCATTGGTCCTTTTTGATGATGGTGCCGTTGATTTCCGCTATTAAAACGGCGGGACTCGCGCGAAATTGGCCGATGACTTCTCGCAGGCTCTGCGAGGAGGACATTTCTTTTTTCTGTCCGTTGATCGTGATCCGCATGGGGACATTCTAGGATATTTCCCGGAAAAAAGCAAATGAATGTCCCTTGAGACCATTCAAGATGTGAAATGGAAAATAATTTTCACTTGATTATATTTTTTTTGATGAGATAATATCGTCGTTTATGGAAGGACACATCTGTCCACATTGCCGGAACCCGATCTTTGATGAAGATGCCCTGTTGTGCCATTTTTGCGGCGAGAGCCTGCAGCGCGCAGGGAAAGGGTTCCTCGGCAGGATCCGTTACGGGAACAACCGGGTCCTCTGGTATTTCCTGGCGTTTTTTGTCCTGTGTGGATTTGTGTTTTTTCTTGTAAAATAAAAAATAAATTTAATAGCAAACCAACCCGATTTATAGTATAAAATTAGTTTAAGGAAATGGAAAAACAAAATAATATGTCATTTGGATACCAGCTGCTCCTGGACCTGTACGGATGTAAACCAGGTGTTTGCGACGATTTAACGCTCTGCTACAAGTTCCTCGACGACGCGGTCATTGCCCTGGGCATGGAGAAGCAGTCCCCACCGAATATCTTCCGCAGCGACGAGGTCCGCTTCCCCGACAAGGCCGGCCTCTCCGGATGGGTGCCCCTGATCGAGAGCTCCATCGTCATCCACACGTTGACCCCGAAAGATTTTATCTCCATCGACGTCTATTGCTGCCGCAGCTTCGACATCCAGATGGCCAAAAAGATCTGCCAGGATTTTTTCCACCCCCGGCGCATCGACACGCAGTATATTGAGCGCGGGATGGACTATTACAAGTCGGGCACCGACTACCACACGGTCATCGTCAGCAAAGCCGATACGCAATCCCCCGCGGTCACTGTCAGCCGGAAAAAAGATTCGCTCGTTTTAAACCGTTAACGGATTTTCTGAAATGAGGGAACGCCTTCTTTGAGAGAGGGAGATTCCTTTTTTGTCTTTTCAAGAAATTGTCATGGCCTACACGACCCACGAGATCCACCGCATCGAAGAGAAGTGGCAGAAGATCTGGCGAGAGAAGCAGGTCTTCCAGGCCCCGGCGGATCCCGGCCGCAAAAAGTATTATGTCCTCGAGATGTTCCCTTATCCCTCCGGCAAGATCCACATGGGGCACGTGCGCAACTACACGATCGCCGACGTCATCGCCCGCGTCAGGATGATGCAGGGCTACAACGTGCTCCACCCGATGGGCTACGACGCCTTCGGCCAGCCCGCCGAGAACGCGGCCATCAAACACAAGACCGACCCGGCCCGGTGGACGTACGGGTGCATCGACCAGATGCGCGCGGAGCTCGGGCGTATGGGCTTTTCTTTCGACTGGGTCCGGGAACTTTCGACCTGTGACAAGGAATATTACCGCTGGAACCAGTGGATCTTTTTAAAGATGCACGAGCGCGGGCTGGCCTACCGTAAAGCCTCGTCGGTCAACTGGTGCGAGAGCTGCCAGACCACGCTGGCCAACGAGGAGGTCGTCAACGACGCCTGTTGGCGCTGCAAATCCGAAGTGGTCCAGCGCAAACTGGACCAGTGGTATCTGAAGATCACCGATTACAGCGAACGGTTGTTGCAAGACCTGCGCCAGCTCGATCAATGGCCTTCCCGTGTCGTCGCGATGCAGGAGAACTGGATCGGCAAGAGCCACGGCGTGAACATCTTTTTTGCCTGGAAGAAAACCGGCGAGCGTAGCGAGCGCAGCGAGCGCATCACCGTTTTCACGACCCGCGCGGACACCATTTTCGGCGCCACCTATGTCGTGCTCGCCCCGGAGCATCCTCTGGTGGACAAACTCATCACGGGAAGCCCGGATGAAAAGAATATCCGCGCCTTTATCGAGAAGGTGGCCAACGAGAGCAAGAGCCTGCGCATGGCCGGCGACAAGAAAAAAGAAGGTGTCTTTACCGGCCAATACGCCGTCAACCCCGTCAACGGCGAGGAAATCCCCATCTGGATCGCGGATTATGTCCTGATGGAATACGGCACCGGCGCCATCATGGCG
>JACRHQ010000045.1 GCA_016217585.1 Candidatus Omnitrophota bacterium
AAAAAATAACCGGTGTCGCCAAAACCAGTTGCAGCCGGACGGAAACGGAGTAAGGGATGAATTCCGGCTGGAACAGCGGGACCATTTCCTTGAGCGCCAGAAAGACGACGGGGATTCCCAAAACCAGTCCCGTCCAGAACTTGCGGGACAGTTCCCGGATTTCTTTTTGTTCCGCGCTGTCTTGCGGGCCGGCCTCTTTCGGCTCCAGGGCCATGCCGCACGTCGGGCAATCGCCGGGTCCCTGTCGCTCAACCTCGGGATGCATGGGGCAGGTGTAGACGGCGGGAACGTCTCTTGGGGGCGCTTGATGCTGATGCGCCGTTACGCTGGGCATTTTATTCTCCATTCACGGCGTTATCCGTCCAGCCGTTTGCCGTAGATATAGATAGGAACATCTTTATGCAGGACATGGCGCAAATAGGACCTTTTGCCGGTAAACAGGAGCTGGAATCCCTGCCGGGCGAAGAACCGCCCCGTCCTCCCGGACATCGTCGCCAGGGACACCGCCTTGACGTTGTTTTGGCGCAAGTAGGCGCAATAAGCGTCGACCAGCCGCCGGCCGAGGCCGGAGCCGCGGTATCCGGTTTCGATGTTCAGATGCATGACAGCCGGATAATCCCGCAGACAAGAAGCGGGCGCGCCGAATTCTCCTTTAAAAAGGTTGGCTAAAAAACGCGCCAGGAAAACCAGGTTCTTTTTTTTGCAGAAAACTCCCGTCGCAAGCGCCCGGACGAATAACGGCAAGGCGATGCGCCTGCGAAAAACGGTATTGACCCGGCGGGCGTCTTTGGCCCCGGTCAGATACCCGACGACCCGGTCGCCGTCCACGGCCACAAAACACGATTCGGGTTCGTAGCCGGTGAAATACCCGCTGACCGCCTGCGCGAAGACATCATCTCCGTCGAAGAAGATGCCGCACGGCTCGCCCATCAGGGCCGTCGCGCACGTCAGCCGGTGCACGGCGGCCCTGTCCCGGGGCTGATATTTCCGGATCACAACGTTAGTTTGCGGCGATGGCATGGATCTCCTCATCCCTCTTGAATCCTGCCGGTTTCAGGATCCGCCAGGCGGTCGTATCCTGCGTCAGCCCGTGGCTGCGGCCGGACGCGCTGCTGAGGATATAATCCGGATTCCCCAGCGCCGACAGCGGGACCTCTACTTCAACCATTTTATCCCCGAACTTCGCCTTCAACTCCTTCCTGTGGATGTGATGCCGTTTGTCATAAACGACACACAGCGAAGGCCAGCGCAGATGGACACGGACCTTGGGCATCCGGCCGAAATCAACACCCTTTTTATAACCGAACAGATAAAGGTCCGTCCCGAAGATCTCGCTTTTCCAGTTCCTTAACCTGACCCGAACATATAAAAACCCGTCCTTTTGCGCGTAGGCGACCGAATCGATGTGCTGGTTCTGCGGCTGGTCTTCATCGACGACATGCCCCTCGATAGGCATTTGGCTTTCAATGTCTTCCCAGACGATATCGCTGCCGTCGCGATCAGGCAGGGCAATAACCGGATATGTGCCGAATAACTCATTATGGCGGACGAAAGTATACAGGTACGGAGGGTTATAGGCGATCTGGCTTTCAAACAGCGAAATGGCCCCATGCTTTTTCACGATTTCTTCCTCGCTTAAATTCATTTTCTGCCAGACGATCCGCGACCGCGCGAAACTCTCCGGCGGTTCCATGGCCAGTTCAGGATGAAATCCCCGCGGCAAGGGCCAACGCGGCACGTGGATAAGAAACGGAAAGACCTCCGGCGCCGGGATCACGCCCTCCAGGTCCCAGAGCGCCACCTGCAAAAATAAATTCGCGGCGCGGTGGTCCACGTTCGTATCGGAGGGGAGTGTCACAAAAATTTTCGTGGGTTGAAACGTCTTGAGGATGGTCTTGAAATCATTGAGGATGCTTTCTCCCTTGTAAGGCGCGCCGTACGACGGACTTTCGGGATAAGGGACGCTTTTCACGCGGGTCATCAGGCTCCGGAAAGGCTTTTCCCCTCCCCAATAGTTACGGAACATGGACATAGTGCCGAAGTCCGGATAACCCAAAAAAACCAGGTTCGCCTCCGGAATTCCGAGGCTCTTCATCGCCAGAACCGCTTCCTTACGGCGCACCCCGCCCATGTGGAGGAACTCGGTACTGCGGAACGTCAGCCTTCTTTCATAGACGATAAAGGCCAGCTCGTTGCTGTCGCCGTTAGTAAGCCAGGCAACGTGGACATCGGCGCCGCTGTTCACGGCCCTTTGGATAACGCCGCCGGTGCCGAGGGTTTCATCGTCGGGATGAGGCGCCACAATCAAGACCCGGTCATGGGAGGTAAACTCGGGAAGTGGATTGGCCGTATCCTGCGCCCACGCAGGACCGTTTCCGGCCGCCATCCATACGCAAAATATCAACGCGGCAATACGCTTTATCGTCACACCTGTATCCCACATGGAAGAGAAAATAAATCAAGGGACAAGCATTGTAGCCGTCCCTTGATTCTTATCGGCCAACTTCGGTTGTATTATACCCCGGAATACACGGCCGTTAAATCAAAAACCTTCGGTTTGACAAGCCGCTCAAAGTCCCGGTACTTCATCCTGATCAACTCGCGGTGGTTGCCGGCGTTAAAGGCGATCTCCTCGTCTGCGCTGAGTTTCCTGGCGACATAGACCGGGAGATGATAAAGGCCGCCGAACGGCGGCATCGCGCCGATCTCGCAGTCCGGGAACATATCCCCGAATTCATCTTCCGTAGCCAGTTCCACAGACTCAACGCCGATCAGTTCTTTGAGGTGAACAAGATCGACCTTGTATGAAGCGGGGAGGACCACCATCGCCATCCTGCCGTCTTCACCGTCCACCTTGACAATGACCGTCTTGGCGATTTCCTTGCCGGGGATATGCGCGGATTGCGCGACACCCTGGGCCGTGTACGCCGTTGTATGGCCGATCACTTCGTACTTGATTTTGTTGTCCTCCAGGTACCTTTTTAACTTGGCTATGGGCATCTCACCCTCCTCGCGCTCTTGCCCGCCGGAGGCGGGTCCGCCGCTGGCGGAAAACCGTTTTCCCGAGCGTCTCTTTTCCGATTCTTTTTTCTCTCCCCTGATGGTCAGGACATCATTTTGCACCTCCCGTCTATTGACCCGAGATCATTTCCTGCTCCACGATTCTTTCGGCCTCGAACCAGTCCTGCCAATCGCACCCGTGCCGACAACCCCTTTTCTCATAAAGCTCATACGCCTTTTTCTCCACCCTCTGGGCATAAATCTGATCATTCACAGACCTTCCCGCCGCCGGTCTGGGGCCCCCTCTGATCAACGTGCTGATCCTGCTGGTTGCTGTTTTCATGTTTTCCTCCTTTCAAGTTAAAAATCTGCGTAAAAGCGGGATAAGTCCGTCCGCAATCCCGTCTTTCCACACGAAAGCCTCCACTTCTTTACTGAGAAATTCCCGGTACCTGTTTTCCTTGAACAGCGACATCGTAAAAATGTGACACGCCGGCGCGCATTGCTTGATTTGCTGCACCGCCTCTATCCCTTCCATCCGGGGCAGGTGGATGTCAACCAGGGCTATCTGGGGATTCTTTTTCCTGGCCGCTTCAACGCCCGCCTCCCCCGTTGACGCCTCCGTAATCTCGGTATTTTTAAATTGCCTCGCGATAAAGGACCGCAACGTCTTTCTGAATTCCCTGTGATCGTCCACGATGAGGATTTTTTTAGTTGCCATAGCGTCCACCCCCAAGCCTCTTCTTGCGCCCACTCTCCATCCCGGATTATCTTTTATCAAATTTTCAGAAAATAAGATATGGGCTCTTACGCGCCTGAAACCAGGTAGAACTACCTACACCTCAAGGGAATGAAACCGGGCCCTTCGACGCGGCCCGCCTAAAGGCGGGCCTTGCTCAGGGCCGGTGGTGAGCCTGTCGAACCACTAGGTGAGTCCTTTGGCGATGGCGTACTTCACGAGGGAGGCCGTATCTTTAAGTCCGAGCTTGTCGGTAAGGTTGGCCCGATGGTGTTCAACGGTGCGCACGCTGATGTCCAGTTTCCCGGCGATATTCTTGTTCGCCTTGCCCTGGGCGATCATCGCCAGGATTTGTTTTTCGCGTTTCGTCAGTATTTCCAGGGAGGGCATCCCTCCCCCGTCGAGAGAACGGACCTCCCTGTCCACCAAAACTTTGGTAACGGAAGAAGAGACGTATCTTTTTCCTTTTAATATGGTCTTTATCGCCAGGGGCAGCTGTTCCGGCGCGTCGTCCTTGACCATATAACCCAGGGCGCCGGCGGACATCAACTCATGAAAATGATGATAATCTTTCATCATCGACAGGATGAGGATTTTGACGCGGGGATATTCCCGGCGGATTTTTCTGACCGCGGCAAGACCGTCCATCTCCGGCATGGAAATATCGGCGACAACAAGGTCGCATTTTTTAGCCGACAGGAGTTCCAGCAGCCGCCCGCCGTCCCCGGCCTCACCGACAACGGTCCAAGCGGGGTCTTTATGGATCAGTTCTTTGATGCCCACCCTGACCAGCGGGTGATCGTCCGCGATGATAATCTTAACTAGTTTTGGCACTCTGTTTTTCCTTGGCCGGCACGGCAACACGGATTTGGGTCCCGGCGCCCGCGGAAGACCTGATCTGCAAACTGCCGCCGGCCAGGTGGGCGCGTTCCCTCATCAGGGAAAGCCCCAGCCCCTGGCGCGCCTTCCCCGGCTCTTTCCAGTCAAACCCCTTCCCGTCGTCCTGGACGGCCAGACAGACCTTCCCGTTTTTGTAATGGATACGGATAACGACATTTTGGGCCTGGGCGTGCTTGACAATATTGGTCAGGGCCTCCTGGACGATGCGATAAAAAATGATATCGATGGCTTCGAAATCGACGTTCTTCAAATTCCGGTGGATGAGTTTAACCGAAGGCTGTCCGTCGGGACAGATGCTCGCGGCCAGATCCTTGATGGCCTTCGGCAGGCCGGCATATTTTAAATGCGGCGGGGCCAGTTCATGCGACAGGTCCCTCGCCTTTTCGATGATGTCGCCGATCCTGGTCTTTAACCCTTCGCAGAGTTCTTTAAGTCCGGGGGATTTTTCCGTCAGCCCCATAGTATGGTTGACCAGAAAGAGCTTCAACGCGATCAGCATCTGGCCGAAATCGTCATGGATCGTCCGGGAGATCCGGTTACGTTCGTCTTCCTGGGCCAGGATGATGCGCCGGGGCAGCTCCCTGACCGCCTCTTCCATTTTCTTTTTTTCGGTGATCTCAAAGCAGATCGCCATATACCGGAACGGTTTCCCCCGGCCGTCTAAAAGCGGGATAACGGTCGTATCCACCCAGTACAGCGAACCGTCCCTGGCCCGGTTGCGGATCTCTGCGCGCCAGACGGATCCGGCGGTAATCGTCCTCCATAAATCGCGGAAAAATTCTTTCGGGTGGTAACCGGAGTTGATCATGCGGTGGTCCTGTCCGAGCAACCCCTCCCTGGGATATTTCGAGATCCGGCAGAATTTGTCGTTGGCAAAGATGATCCTGCCCCTGACATCCGTCATGGCGAGGATGGCGGCTTCGTCCAGGGCGTGTTGCCAATCGGAGAACCGGACCGACTGGAGGGCGTCCTTAACTTGTTCCTGGACAGAAGGATTCATGCGATGTCTCCCATGGCCGATGAACAATGTTATTATACCGTTTCAGCCAAGAGAACACAAGGAAAGCCTCGGGTCGCGACTGGGTCGCGACCAAACAAAAAGCCCCGACATTTTTGTCGGGGCTTTTTTGATTTGGTTGCGGGGGCGAGATTTGAACTCGCGGCCTACAGGTTATGAGCCTGTCGAGCTACCGGGCTGCTCCACCCCGCGGCATTTTTCAAATATATTTTTCTGGAGAAAAATGCCGCGAGGCTCGCCCACCGCCACAATCAAAAATTATGACAGTGAGGCGGCCCGCGGAACACTTTTCCCTTAAATTTTAAAGAACTACTTCTCTGCATTCATCGGCGTCAGCCGCAAAACCGTTTCGCCTTCACGCACCAGGCCCATCTTCTCGCGGGCCACCTTCTCCAGATAAACCGGATCCTCCCTCAACAGCCGTTTTTCTTCTTCCAGCTTCTTGTTTTTCTCTTCCAGGCCGGCAATCTTGCGTTCGTACTCAATGTTCTTCTGCCGATGATCCTGCATAATAGTAAACGAAGGCAGGAAAAAAAGCAAGATGATTGTGGCAACGGCGAAAAGCCAGAGGGCATTTTTTAACATAGGCCACAAGGCCCCAAGGCCACAAGGTCACCAAATAAAACTTTTACGTGTGGCGTGGTGACTTTGCAACGTGTGACTTTTCAATTAATAAATCTTACCCCACCTCGTCCCCGCGTACACGGCCTTTTTACCAAGCTCTTCTTCGATGCGCAAAAGCTCGTTGTACTTGGCCAGCCGGTCGGTGCGCGAGAGAGAACCCGTTTTGATCTGCCCGACGCCGGTCGCCACGGCCAGATGGGCGATGGTGGTGTCTTCCGTTTCTCCGGACCGGTGCGAGATGATCGACGTGTATTTATTCTTCTTCGCCAGATTGATCGTGTCAAGTGTCTCCGGAAGGCTCCCGATCTGGTTGACTTTGACCAAAATGGAATTGGCGATCTTTTTGTCGATCCCCATCTTCAAACGCTTGACATTGGTGACAAACAGGTCATCGCCGACCAGCTGTACTTTCGCGCTGAGGGCCTGCGTCAATTTCTTCCATCCGTCCCAATCGTTCTCATAAAGCCCGTCTTCGATGGAAACGACCGGGAATTGCTCGACCATCTTCGTATAGACACCGATCAATTCATCCGCGCCGATCAACTGCCCGTTATAATTGTATTTGCCGTTTTCATGGAACGACGACGACGCGGCGTCCAGGGCGATGAAGATATCCTTGCCCGGTTTGTACCCGGCCTTGGTCGTGGCGTCCATGATCAGGGTCAACGCCTCTTCATTGCTTTGCAGATTGGGCGCGAACCCGCCTTCATCGCCGACGGACGTTGAAAGATTCTTGTCATGGAGGATCTTTTTTAAATTATGAAAAACTTCGACCGCCATCTGCATCGCCTTGCTGAAGGTCGGCGCGCCGATGGGCATGATCATGAACTCCTGGATGTCGAGGTTATTGTCGGCATGCACACCGCCGTTGAGGATGTTCATGAGAGGTACCGG
>JACRHQ010000046.1 GCA_016217585.1 Candidatus Omnitrophota bacterium
GAGCCCCAGGCCGGTCCCCTTGACATTCTGGTTGATCTCGTTGTCCACGCGGTAGAATTCATCGAACAGCTTGCCCAGGTCTTCTTTGGAGATCCCGATCCCTGTGTCGGAGACTTCGAAGACGGCCGCCGGACCTTCGCGCCGGGCCCGGACGGTGATCGTCCCGCGGGGCGGCGTAAATTTGATGGCGTTACCGACGAGGTTGATGAAAACGCGTTCCACCTGGCGCCTGTCCAGGGTCAGTTCAGGCACGCCGGGGGCGACTTCGTCTTTCCACCGCAGGTCTTTTTCCCGCATCTGCGGCATTAAAAGGTCGCGCGTCCCTTCAACGAGGGCGGTAACGGAACATTTCTCCATTTGCATCTCGACGCGTCCGGATTCGATGCGCGCGATATCCAGCAGGTTGTTGATGAGCTTGACCAGGTTGTCGGAATGCAGGTTGATTTTCTGCAGGCGTTCCTTGACGCCTTCGGGGATGTCGCCCAGTTTGCCCGACATAAGGAGGGCGGCGTACCCTTTGATCGAGGTCAGCGGCGTACGCAGTTCGTGGGAGACCGCCGAGATAAATTCAGACTTGGTCTTGCTGATGTTTTTGACTTCTTCCAGCGCCGAGGCGAGCTGCCGCGTGCGGTCCTGGATCCTGGATTCCAGGACCTGGCTGGAGTGGTAGACTTCCTCAAACAACCGGGCGTTTTCCAGCGACTGGCCGATCTGGTTGGCCAGGATCGAGGTCAGTTCTTCGTCCCCCTCGGTGATCGCGCAAGAATTGGAACGGTTCCCCGCGAATAAAAACCCCGCGATCGTATTCTGGATCAGGATGGGCGTCAGGACGAAATGCTCGACGTCAAAAAGGCTGATGATGGTCTCTTTGGCCTGCCGGCCGGCAGGCTCCTGGGGGGAGGAAGATGCGAGCGAAGAGAACGTGCGTCCTTCCTTCAGGGCGTTTTTGATACCGGCGTTTTTTTCGATGTTTGTCAGGATGACCCGGACGTCTTCCGGGGTGAACCCAAGCCTAAGGCGGCTTTGCAGCAGGCGGTCTTTGTCGTAAACGCAAATAAGATTTTTTTCGAACCCCAGGTCGAGGACGAGAGATTGGTCCAGCCGCTGGAAGATTTCGTTTTCGTCCAGGGTGGTGCTGATCAGCCGTGATGTTTTCTGGAGGGCGTCCAGGCTGTTGAGGCGTTTGTCGAGCTCTTCCTGGGCCTTGTTCAGTTCGAGGTCTGTCCTGACGATGAGTTTGGCTTGTTCGTCGAGGTCATTGAAAGATTTGGTCATTTTCTGCAAGGCCGCGCGCACGCGGTGGATCTCCTGGGTCCTGTTGACCGCCAGCAGGATCAGGACGGTCACAACGACGATGACGAAAACCCCGATGCCCAGAAACAGATGAGATGTAATCATATCCGTATCGGCCTCATCAGCTGATGGCCAGAGTGACAATGCTTCCGTTTTGGAAATGAGGCCGTTTAAACCGTTCCGTCGATTGCAGCGGGGAGATTTCTCCGTTGCCGTACATCCCGAGGATCGGGACCTTTGGTCCGAACACTTCCTTGATCTTCTGGATCTCCTGGAATGCCGTCCGTCCCAGTAATTTCAAACGGGCCATCGATTCCAGCACCAGGACGAGTTTCGGCTCTTTGCCCAGGAGGGCCTGGCGGGCTTCTTCGGCGGCCTTGCGGGCGGCCTGTTTGCAGGAATCCTTGTTGCCGATCATGACGTGGACCTGCGCTTTCTCGGGGATGTTCCCCTGACATACAATACTCCCGTCCGGGAGGATGTCAACAGCATTCCTCAGCAGATAATCCCCGCTTTCTTCCAGGAGAATACCGAGCGGGTACAGGATTGCCATCTGGCCGGAATGGGACGAGCGCAGACGCACAGCCTGGTCACCGAAAAATTCTTCGTAAACGCTGTAAGCGGGCTTGCCGTCGATGGTCTGGATGATGTTTCCGCTCGCCTGCGTGATAAAACGCGGTTTTCCCAGGGGGCGCCAGCCGTGCCGGCTGCCGACCCCCACGTTCATGTGCCCGCCGACGACAACACCGCTGACAGAGTCGGCCAAAACCTGCCGGCGGTGGATCTGGAAGGTGTCGTCAGGGCGCAGCTGGTGGCAGCTCCCCGCTCCGATGACCTGGAACACGCTTCCCAGGGACGCCTGGAGGCTTTGCACCAGCGGTGAAACATTTTGCAGGCGGCTGTCGACAAAACAAAGGAAAATTTGACGGCCATGTTCACCGAAGTCTTCCAGGCATTGCCTCGCCAGCTCTGCTCCGGCCTGGGGGGTGTTGACCGTATCGAGATGTTCCACGGCGCCGGTGCCGAACTTCATATCGTCGGAGGTGATCGTTAAAACGGCAATCCCCCGGCGTTCGATGGACCCGGACAAAATGATGCCGACGGTCGAGGACCCGATCACGCGGGCCCCGCGCAGGAGGTCGTTGATGACGGCAAGGGCGTCATGGGGGTCGTAGTGGCCGGTGATCAGGACGAGCGCGAAATCGACCCGGGTCGATTCCAGTTGTGTCCTGGACTGGAGCGCCGCTTCCCGGGCGGCCTGCTGGCTGTCGCGCTGGCGGCTGAACCCGATACCGATGTGGGTGGACATAATTGAAGGTCCCTGCTGTATCGACCGACAATACCATTTGACCGGACGGAATATTATGGTATATTGTCAAAAGATTTTTGCCTTGGTCGCCAGTAGAAAGTATACAATAGAAACAAATAGCTGTTAACGATTAAATAGATTTATTGGCCCCATCGTCTAGCCTGGTCCAGGACACTTGGTTCTCAGCCAAGGAACAGGGGTTCGAATCCCCTTGGGGCTACGTTTCACCGCTACCGGTTCCTCCGACGCTCGTCCGCCAAAGGCGGACTCGGTCGGAGTCCCGACCGACACGAAGTGGCGCGTCGGGAAAATCCGGTTGGGGCTACGTTAAGAGGCATGACCATGGATACCAGACCTGTCATTCTGCTCGTTTTGCTTGCCGCTATTTTTCCCATCACCATTGTACAAAACGCGAATTCCGACAATCCCCGCGAGACGCCCGTCGTGCAGGTGGTGCGGCAGAACGCCGCCGCGGTCGTCAACATCAGTACCGAACAGATCGTCTTCCTGCGCGAGAGTCCTGTGTGGGGCCGCTACGGCAGTGAATTCGACTCTCTTTTTGATCAGTTTTGGGGAACGCAGCAGCGCACGCGCGCCCTGAAACTCAAAAGCGTCGGATCGGGCGTGATCGTCGACAAGGCGGGGCTTGTCGTCACCAACGCCCACGTCGTGCACATGGCCAGTAATATTTTTGTCATTTTTAATGACGGGGCCAAGGTGCCCGGGAAAATTGTTTATGAGAACATCCAGAACGACCTCGCTCTTGTCAGGATCGGTCCAGGCAAGTCCTTGACGGAAGTGAAACTGGGCGGGGATGATGACCTCATGATCGGCGAAACAGCGGTGGCCATCGGCAACCCCCTGGGGCTGGAGAACTCGGTCACCGTCGGGATCATCAGCGGCAAGGAGCGGGAGCTTTACTCTTCCGATGGCGAGAAGATCGGCAACGGGTTCATCCAGACCGACGCCCCTATCAACCCGGGCAACAGCGGCGGGGCCCTCCTGAACTTGAACGGTGAACTGGTCGGCATCAACGTGGCCGTGGTGCAGAATTCGCAGAGCATCGGTTTCGCGATCCCCGTCAAAAGGGTCCGCGAAGCCCTGGCAACGTATAAACATAATCCATCCTTGACCGTCAAGGACCGCCAGCCGGCCGCGTCCCCGGTGCCGGCCCCCGGCGGTATCGGCGTGCCGGAGGAAGAGGGGACGCAGGAAGAGTCCTGGGACCCGTCGCGGGAAATGGAACGTATCCGCCGGCAGATGGATGAAATGTTCCGCGGCTCTTTCGGGCAGCGCGGCTCGGGCGATCCGTGGGGGGCGTTTAACACGGATATCTTTTATGACGCGGGTCTTGATCTCAAGGAAACTCCCGACGGGTATGAGATCAAGCTCAACATCGCCGGTCTGGACAAGGACAAGATCGACGTTGAAATCAATGAACATTCTCTTACGGTGTCGGGGCAGGGTTCCGGACAAGAAGAGCAAACTTCTCCCGGCAGCGCTTTTCGCTCCCGTCAGTTCCACTCATTTTTGCGCACCATCCCCCTGCCCGAGGACGCCGATAGCGCTTCCGTTAAGACCGGGGTCCAGGGGGACAATCTTGTCATCCGCATGGGCAGGAAGAAACATTAAGAAAGTTCGGGAGATTTTTCAGGGAGTCAGACAAAAACGGAGAGGATCGTCAGGACAGCGAAGACAAGGACGAAGTAGCCGAAGTTGATTTTATGGGCGAGGCGCAGCAGCAGGTGGATGCTCGCCAGTCCGACGGTGAACGAAACGAACACCCCGAAGAGCGCCTGCCATGTCCACGCCGATCCGCGCAGGTTCAGCAGGATATTCGCCCCCAGGACGATCGGCAGGCTCATCAGGAAACTGACCTTCAGCGCGTATTCCCGGTCGAATTGCCGCAACAGAAGCGCCGCCACGGTCAGCCCGGAGCGGGAAAGCCCGGGGATCGCGGCGCACCCCTGGACAAGCCCCAGGATAACCCCGTCTTTTAATGTCAGATCTTTCAGCCCCTTGTGTCCCTTGAGGCTGCGTATTTTTAACTGGCCGAAAGCGGTGACCAGAAGGAAGAGGCCGATGATGAGCGAGATCGGTTTGCCCGCCGAGGCGAAATGGCCGGTCCAGTCGGTGATGATATTGCGGAAGAAAAGTCCCAGGGCGCCGCTGATGGGGGTCGCCACCACCAGGAAAACCAGCAGTTTTTGGGTTTCAGGGGTCTGCGCGCGGTAGCGGAACATCGCCTGGACCAGGTGGAGGACATCGCGGCGGAAGTAAATCGCGGCGGCCAGAAACGTCCCCAGATGAAGGAACATGATATGCCGGGTCAGGTCCTGGAACCCGTCCTGGCTGCCGAACAGGTGCTGTTGCGCCAGGATCAGCAGGCTCGTTGAACTGACCGGCAGCCACTCCGCAACGCCTTGAATTGTGCCCAGGATGAACTGTTCGAACATGGGATTCATCATAGCAGAGTTGTTTCGTTTGGGAAGTAAATTTTTTTAATGGTGAACCCTTCAACACAATTTCCAGAAAATTTATGGTGATCAAGCCGCTTTCTTTAGAAAAATCGGTGTAGAGTCGAACCATTTTACGATAGAATAACCCCACATTATGAAGAGAATATTTATTGGAGTATATGGCCTTGCCTTGTCGGGATGCGTTTCGCTCCAGACGATGCCGGACGCGCCGCAGGCGCCGGCGGGGCAGGCACTGCGCTCTTCGCGTATCGACCGGGTGCGCGTCGGGATGACTTACCGCGAGGCGGCCGCGACCATGGGCGAGAAGACAATTATCGGTTATGAACGCCCTGACCCCCAATCCGAAGCCTGCACCCCTGTCACGGTCAACAACCCTTACCGCAAGGAATTCCTGCGTATGGCCGGCAGGTCTTACGATGTTTTCTACTATTTCACGAACATCAGAAAAGCGGACGGGATTATCTCCGACGACGAATTGACGCCTTTGGTCTTTGAAAACAACGTTCTGATCGGCAAAGGCCGGGATTCCTTGAATAAATTAAAAAGCCCGTAAAGCCCGCCCATGGTTTTTTCGCCTGTTATCCCTCACCATCAGATAAAGAGGCCTGTTTTGTGGCCGGAGGAGTTCCGCCGCCTTGCCCCGCTGGAAGTCGAGATCGGTTTTGGCCTGGGTGAATTTTTGATCCGCAGCGCCGCGGCGCATCCCGGCCGTGATTATGTCGGCATTGAGCAGCACTGGGAGAGGATGCACAGGACTCTCGAGAGGATTGCGGAGATGTCAGGGGCGGGTGAACCCGGGTCTTTGCGCAATGTCCGTGTCCTGAAGATAGACGCGCGGGCGGCCTTTGAACGTTTATTCGTCCCGGAAACCGTCGACCATGTCCATTGCCTTTTCCCGTGCCCCTGGCCCAAGAAAGGGCACGTCAAACACCGCCTTTTCTCCAACACGTTTTTGAAACTTTTAAACAGCCGCCTTAAAAGAGGCGGCGGCGTGACAATTGTCACGGATTCCGCGCCTTATCAGGCGTGGATCCGCCGGCAGCTGGACGCCACGGGTTTTGAGCCGGCGTCCCGCATGGTCGGGCCGCGGTATGATACGAAGTTCGAACGTAAATGGCATAACGAAGGCCACAAGGAATTCCACGAGCTGGTGCTGACGAAAACCGCCCATGTGGCCGTTCCCCTGAAAGAGGACACGCCTTTGCAGGATTATCAGTTAAAAGAGTTTGATCCCAAACGTTTCCGGTTTGAAAACCAGCTGGGGCCGGTTTCCGTCATTTTCAAGGAGATGCTTTTTGACCCCGTCAAGGACAAGGCGATGGTCCATCTGGTCGTCGCCGAAGAGGAAATGACCCAGCATCTTTGGGTCGCGGTTGTCAGGAGGGGGAAGATATGGCGCGTGTGCAAGGCCGACGGGCAGAGCGTTTTGCCGACGCCGGGGATAGCGCGGGCCATCGAACTGGTTTGTGAACAGGCCCGCCCGCCGGAGGCGAGGTTCGCCAGGGGCGACCAGGGGCGGGGCCGGACATGAGCGCCGTCAGATCTCTTGTCGTGTTTGTCCTGGCCGTCGGGGTTATTTTAAATCCCTATGCCGCGGACGCCGGGAAAAAGAGCGCGCGCCGCGCGCCGGGTTGTAAAAGCGTCATCCTGGTCAACAGCACCAAAGGCGCCAGGCTTTATGAAAAAAACGCCGGCAGCAAGATCCTGCCGGCCAGCACCGTCAAGGTCATGACGGCGTTATTGGTCATGGAGAGGCTCCCCCTGGAACAGTACGTGACGGTCGGCGCGCGGGCGACCGATGTCCAGCCGAGCAAGCTTGATTTAAGGCCGGGAGAGCGGTCCAAGGTCAAGGACCGGCTCTACGCCACGCTGCTTAATTCGGCCAATGACGCCAGCGTTGTCCTCGCCGAAGCCGTGGCCGGGTCCGAAGAGAAATTCGTAGGCCTGATGAACCGGCGCGCCGGGCAGCTTGGGGCCAACGACACGAAATTCGCCAATTCCCACGGACTTCCCAGCGGCAAGCGCGGCCAGTACACGACGGCCTCTGACATGTCTCTGATCTTCCGCCGGGCGCTTAAGTACAGTTTTTTCCGCGCGGCCATCCAGCACAGGTATAAGACGATTTATTCGCAGGACGGCCGCCGGATCGATCTCAAAAGTCATAACAAGATGTTGTTCGCCGGGTGGAAAAAAAATATTTACGGAAAAACAGGGTATACCCGCAAGGCGGGCGCCTGTTTTGTCGGCACGGTCAATGACGGCGGGGAGACGTTCATCATCGGCGTCTTTAACTGTACCGACCGGTGGGAATATATCAAACGTATCGTTTCAAGCTACGGCGGGATTCCTCTGTAATGTCATTGGATGCTTTAGTTGAGAATCTTTTATAGAAATTTCAGGCAAAACATGTTATCCTTTTAAAGTTGTTTAATCAAATTAAGGGAGGGAAAAATGGAAAATCGGTTCTTTA
>JACRHQ010000002.1 GCA_016217585.1 Candidatus Omnitrophota bacterium
CGCGTCCAGGAACAGAAATTCAAAGGCGCCTCGTTTACAAAACAGGAGACCCGCAGCTTCAACCGGATGTTTTTTTCCGGGGCGGTCGACGTGGTGCCGGACAAACAGGGACGGTTCATCGTCCCGCCGTATCTGAAAGAATACGCCAGCATCAAGCGGGAAGCGGTCATTATCGGCGTTTCCAACCGCATTGAAATCTGGGACCGCAAGCAATGGGAAACATTTTACGCCAGCTCCAACGGCTCTTTTGAGCAGATCGCGGAAAACCTTCTGAACCTCTAGCGGACAACGGGTGCGCCCATGATCAGTGAACTTGTTGTCGAGAAAAACGTGGAAGAAACGACTCCTTCGAAGAAGAACAATCACATCCCCGTCATGCCGCAGGAAGTCCTGGAATATCTGCGGCCCCGGGAGAACGATGTGATCGTGGACTGCACGATGGGGCTGGGCGGACACGCGCTGGCCATTTTACAAAAGATCGGTCCGCACGGCCGTCTGATCGGGATCGACCGGGATGCTCAATCGTTAAAGATGGTCCGGGAGAGACTGATGCCTTATCTTGACCAGTGCCATTTTGTCCAGGGTGATTTTCGCGACCTGGACCGGACCTTGGGCGGACTGGGGATCCGGGACGTCGACGGTATCCTCTTTGACCTGGGCATTTCGAGTTTCCAGCTTGACAACCCGCAGCGCGGTTTCAGCTTCCAGACGGACGGGCCGCTGGACATGCGGATGGACCAGAATAATCCGGTCTCGGCCTTTGATGTGGTCAATTCGTTTTCGGAACAAGAGATCGCCGCTATTTTGCGCGATTACGGCGAGGAGCGCTGGCATCACCGCATCGCCCGCCAGATCGTCCGCCAGCGCGCCGTCAGGCCCGTCGCGACAACCCAGGAGTTAAGGGACGTTGTTGTGCAGGCGATGCCGTACCGCCGGGGGCACGAGCGGATCCACCCGGCGACAAGGACGTTCCAGGCCATCCGCATCGCGGTCAACAGGGAGCTGGAGAGCCTGGAGGCCGCCCTCGATAAATCCCTGGAATTTTTAAAACCCCAGGCGAGGATCGCCGTTCTCGCTTTTCATTCGCTGGAAGACAGGATTGTCAAACAAAAATTCAGGACGTGGGCGAAGGCGGGGCTGGCCGAATTGATCGTCAAGAAACCGCTTCGTCCCGGGGAAAAAGAATGTCTGGAGAATCCGCGCGCCAGAAGCGCCCGGTTGCGGATCGCCGTTAAAAGGATCTCCTGATTAAAGAAAGGATTGATATCCCATGAGCCTGGCCAAATTTATGAAATACAGCGTCGCGATAACTTTCATCGCGCTCGTCTACATCCATTTGCAGATGCAGATCGTCGACCTGGCGTACCAGGGACAGGCCAAAGAGGCGAAGATCAAGGACCTGGTTGACCGCAACGGCAACACCTATTATGCCATCTCCAGATTGAAATCGGCCAACCATCTGGGCGGGGTGATGCTGTCGAAGGATTCGAAGATGCAGTTTGCCGGACGTGAGAATATTATTGTGCTCGCCGGCGCCGACGCCGCCCCTGACACCGGCCGGGACCAAACCCTGAAGAAACCAAATGTCTTGTTGAGTCTGCTTTCCTTCGCGACCCAGGCGGAGGCGCGTAACAAGGAATGATCCAGGGAATGATCCAGTGAAAGAGTGACGTGTGGAAAGCCGACGACATTCCCTGCGATTCAGCCTGATATTTCTCGCGCTGATCGCCTGCCTGATTTTTTTCGCTGTTAAACTTGTCTTTATCCATATCTTCCGTTCCGAGTACCTGACCGGACTCGCGGCAAAGCAGCATCACCAGCTGGTGGAAGTCGAACCCGTGCGCGGAAGCATTTATGACCGCAAGATGCGGCCTGTCGCGTTTAACGTTTCGGTCTATTCTTTTTTCGCCAGCCCCAGGACGATGACGCAGGACGCCCGCGAGGAGGCCATGCGGGAGCTGCCGTCGCTGCTGCAGGTCAACCCCGATTCTCTCGCCGCCAGCCTCAACAAGATCAGTTATTTTGTCTGGGTCAAACGGAAGATATCGCCGGAACTGGCCGAGAAGGTGCGCGGCCTCAAGATCAAGGGACTGGACTTCCGTAAAGAAAGTAAACGCTTTTACCCGGGGGCGAACCTGGCCGCCCACGTCGTCGGCTTTGCCGACATCGACAATAACGGGCTGGAGGGGATGGAGCTCTCTTATAACCGCGAACTGAAGGGCAAGCCCGGCTGGATGAGGCTGGTGCGCGACGCCCGCCAGACGGGGTTGATGCTGGACAACGATTTTGTGCCGCCGCACGACGGGCTCAACCTGGTCCTGACGATCGACGAAACGATCCAGTACCTGGCCGAGCGCGCCCTGCAGGAGGCCTATGAAAAATACAAGGCGAAGGCGGCGACCATCATCGTCATGGACACGCGCACCGGCGGGATCCTGGCCCTGGCCAACCGGCCGACTTATGATCTGGAAAGTTATTCCACCAGCCAGGAAGAAAGCCGGACCGACCGGGCGGTCAGTTACGTCTACGAGCCGGGGTCGGTCTTTAAGGTCGTCACCGCGGCCGCCGCCCTGCAGGAAGGCCGGTTCAAGGAAGACGACAAGATTTTTTGCGAAAACGGTTCGTACAGGATCGCCAACAATATTTTGACGGACCATCAGCACTACGGGACGTTGACGTTCACCGACGTGATCGGTTTTTCCAGCAACATCGGCGTGGCCAAGATCGCCCAGAAACTGGGGGCGGCCACGGTCTACCGTTACGCGAAGAAATTCCGGTTCGGGATGAAAACCGGCATCGACCTTAAAGGGGAAGTGGGCGGATGGCTCAAGAGTCCCTCCCGGTGGTCGAAGACGTCCATCGGCGCGGTCCCGATAGGTTATGAGGTGACGGTCACGCCGTTGCAGCTTTTATGCATGATGGCCACCGTCGCCAACAAGGGGGTATATTTGAAACCTTTTGTGGTAAAATCTGTCCAGGACAACCAGGGGCATGTGATCAAATCGTTTGGACCGCAGGTCCTCGACCCGCAGGTCATCACCGAAGAGACGGCCCTGCGGCTCACGCCCGTCTTGATCAACGTGGTGGAACACGGCACGGCCCGGAAGGCGCAGATCCCGGGCGTTAAAGTCGCGGGCAAAAC
>JACRHQ010000048.1 GCA_016217585.1 Candidatus Omnitrophota bacterium
CAAGATCCCCGATCCGGGCGCACAACCGTCCTTTCCCATGCAAAACACCGATCATAGAGGCCTTGCGTGCCCCCGTGTTATCCGCTACATCCAATATACTTTTTAAATAAATCATCAATTCGCCGCTTGAGATATCTCTGCCGGCTGCTGGACAGAAGACGCGCGCTGGAGAATCTCCGTGATGACCCAACGCTTGTCCTTGGACAACGGCCTCGTTTCCATGATCCGCACGAGGTCACCCGTCCTGGCCGCATTTTTATCATCATGGGCTTTATACTTCTAAGCCATTTGCATTATCTTCTGATACTTCGCATGCTTTGTTGCCCAGAGCACCTGAACAACGCGTGTCTTGTTCATTTTGTCACTGAGGACCTTGCCCTGCAGAAACTTGCGCCTGTTAATTCTTTTTGCCGCTTCGCTCATTTTCCAGTTCTCTCTCTCGGATGATCGTCAGCGCCCGGGCATTTTCCCGACGCAACGCCTTGAAACGCGCCGGCTTCTCAACATTCCCCATCCGACGCTGATAATTCAGACCATATAATTCCTTCTTCAGGTCTTTGGTTTTCTGCACCAACTCTTCGGAAGTCAGCTCTTTGAACTTCTTGTCCTTCATCTTCAATGCCCTCCCGCGCGTGAAACGAATTTTGTCCTGACCGGCAACTTAAAGGCAATAAGACGGCAAACGATCTTGGCAAATTCTTCCGGTACACCGCTGATTTCAAAAAGCATCCTTCCCCGATAAATGGGACAAACCCAAAAGGACAAGTCCCCTTTTCCTTTCCCCATGCGCGTTTCCGCCGGTTTCCTGGTGACCGGTTTATAAGGAAAAATATTAATCCATATTTTACCGGCGCCTTTCATCTTGCGCGCCGCAGCCACCCGGCAGGCCTCGATATGGTTGGCCCGGATAACGCCGTTTTCCACCGCCTTGAGACCAAATTCGCCGAAATGCAGTCTGTTGCCGGAAGTCGCGATCCCGCGGTTCTTCCCCTTGATGGATTTTCTGTATTTAACTTTTTTCGGCATTAAACTCATCGTTCAAATCTCTCTGTCTGAAATCTTATGCTTTGGGGGCGTCGCGCCTGGCGGGAGCTCTTTTAATCGCCGCCGGCCCGGGAGGATTTAACGTTACCGCTGAATCCCCCTGACGTTTGATTCCAAGGATCACCTCCCCCTTATTAACCCACACCTTCACACCCAGAAGACCATACGTCGTCAAGGCTTCAGCAAATCCATAATCAATCTGCGCCCGGAACGTGTGCAATGGAAGTTTCCCTACGCGGTACGATTCGCTGCGTGCCAGCTCCGCGCCGTTTAACCGGCCCGAGCATTTAACCTTGATCCCTTTTGCCCCCGAAGACATGGCTTGATCGATCGCCCGTTTCATCGCGCGACGAAACGCGATACGCTTTTCCAGCTGAGCGGTGATGTTCTGGGCGATCAATTGCGCGTCGATCGACGGGTTTTTGATTTCCTGGGGATCAATCGCGATTTCCTTGGAGGTGATTTCCCCCAATTCCATCTTCAACTTGTCGATATCCGCGCCGCGCCGGCCTATGATAACTCCGGGGCGCGCCGTATGAATAATGACCCTGATCTTGTCGCCCAAACGCTCGATGACTACTTTTGAAACCGCCGCCTGCGCAAAACGCTTTTTGATAAATTGACGGATTTTATAGTCCTCAAGGATATTCTGCGCGAATTGTTTGTGGTCCGCGAACCATAGACTTCTCCAATTCTCGATATATCCTATGCGTAACGCAATGGGGTTGACTTTTTGGCCCAAAGTATTGCCTCCTTAACGGGTTTTCAGGTCGAGCTCAATGGTTAAATGGGTTGTCCTCTTTAAAATGGGTGTTGCCCGCCCGAACGACGCGGCGCGAAAACGCTTCCAGGAAGGCCCCTGATCCGCCGTAATACGCGAAATAATTAACTGGTCTTCGGCCAGCCCTTTTTGCTTGGCGTTATCCACCGCCGAGTTTAAAATTTTGGTGATCATAGGGGCCGACCCTTTCTCGACATGGGTCAGGATGGCCTGCGAACTCGGCACATCCTTTCCCCTGATCAAATCGATCACCTGCCGGACCCTCATGGGCGAAACACGTAAATATCTTCCTTTGGCGTAAGCAATCATATGTTCCTGGCTTCCTTAGTTCATCTACCTTTAAGTCTTGTCCGGAGCCTTTTTGGCCTTCACGCCGCCATGCTTGCGGAACGTACGCGTGTGAGCGAACTCTCCAAACTTATAGCCGACCATATTCTCCGTAATGAAAATCGGCACATGCTTGCGCCCGTCATGGACGGCGACGGTATAGCCTACGAATTCCGGCGTGATCGTTGATCGTCTTGACCAGGTTTTAACAGGCTGTCTTTGCCCCGAAGCGATCATACGGTTTAATTTCTTCAAGAGCGCTTCCTCAACGTACGGCCCCTTTTTAACTGAACGCGGCATATTATTTGGATCCCCTTCTGCGGATAATATAGTTCGCGGAATATTTACGTCGATTACGGGTCTTGTATCCCTTGGTCGGTCTTCCCCACGGCGTGACCGGATGCGGATTACCTTGCGGGGCTTTCCCCTCGCCACCTCCATGCGGATGGTCGACCGGATTCATGACAACCCCGCGGACTTTCGGACGCCGGCCCTTCCAACGCAGTCTTCCCGCTTTTCCGATCGAACGGGTTTCGTGTTCGACGTTGCCGATCTGTCCGATTGTCGAACGGCAATCGATCGGGACTTTGCGCACTTCGCTCGAAGGCATGCGGACAAAAGCGATCTCGCCTTCTTTGGCGATCAACTGGGCTGAAATGCCTGCCGAACGCGCAATCTTTCCGCCCTGCCCGGGCTTGAGCTCGATATTATGGATCGCTGTGCCCAGCGGCACGCGGCGCAGCGGCATACAGTTGCCGGGTTTAATTTCTGTTTCCTGGTTGACGGTGCTGGTCACTTTATCGCCAACTTTAAGTTCCAGCGGAGCAAGAATATATGACTTCACGCCATCCGGATATTGAATGAGCGCAATGCGCGCGCTGCGATTCGGGTCATACTCAATAGCCAGGACGGTGCATTCCTGGTCAATACGGTCGCGGCGAAAATCAATGAGCCGGTACATCCTTTTATGCCCGCCACCGCGATAACGCGACGTGATCCGGCCATACATGTTGCGCCCGCCGCTGCTTTTGAGCGGCCGCAAAAGCTGTTTCTCGGGCACGGATTTGGTGATCTCCGCAAAATCCGAAATCGCCGTATGACGCAGCGTGCTTGTGACTGGTCTAAATCTTTTAATCCCCATCCCTAGGTAACCTCAATTTTCTGTCCGTCCTGGAGCGTGACAACCGCTTTCTTCCAGGCCGTCGTGTGCCCAAGTTCCTGCCGGACACGTTTCAATTTGCCGGGCACAACAGACGTATTCACCGACGAAACCTTTACTTTATAAATTTCCTCCACCGCCCTGCGGATCTGGACCTTGTTGGCCCGCGGCGCCACCTGGAAACAGTACTGACGCTGCGGCTCCAGCTGCGTCGCCTTCTCGGTGCGGATCAAATTCTTGACGATATCGTAAGCAGCCGTCATTTCTGTATGCGCTCCAGCAGATTATTAAACGCAGTTTTCGTAACCAAAATCTTTTTATAGCGAAGGACGTCATAGGCGTTGACATCCTGCGAACGCATCAGCTGAAACAGCGGGATATTACGCGACACCCGTTCTACGCTTGGGTCACTCCCGTCCAGAAGCGCGAGGACGCTTCCCTTCAAACTCAATTTCTTCAAGACGGCGGCAAATTCCTTTGTCTTCTGAAAAGACTTTTTAAAGTCATCCACACAAACCAAATCTTCTTTCTGAAATTTCGCGGTCAGACTTTCCCGCAGGGCGACTTGACGAACCTTTGCAGGAACAGAATAACTGAAATCCCTCGGATGCGGGCCGAAGACAACCCCGCCTTTTTTCCAAAGCGGAGAACGGATAGACCCGTGACGGGCGCGTCCCGTCCCTTTCTGCCTCCAGGGTTTAATACCGCCGCCTGAACTCGACCCGCGCTCTTTGGTCGAAGCCTGTCCCTGGCGAAGCGAAGCCTGGTACATCACAACGGCCTGGTGAAGGACGTCGGGATTGACCGGTTCCGCGAAAACACCTTCCGGAAGATCGATCGTCCCCTGTTTTTTCCCCTCGCTGTTTAAAACGGCCAGACTCGACACGATTATTTCCCCTTACCTGTTGCCTTGGCTTTGCTTTGCTTCATCGGGTTAACTTTATGCACGACCGTCTTGCGCTCTTCTTGCAACGGACGGAAGGCCCTCTTTTTCGAACGGTTGATCACCACATAAGCGTTTCTATATCCCGGGACTGTTCCCTTAAGGAGGATTATATTTTTCTCGATGTCCACATCCATGACCCGCAACCCCTGGGAAGTCACTCGCCGGTC
>JACRHQ010000049.1 GCA_016217585.1 Candidatus Omnitrophota bacterium
ACGGCGGCGGCGCCGTAATAAAGGCCTTCGGAATACTTCCCCTCCTTAAAATACGGGACCATGTAATCCCGCCCGATCTGCCCGCAGACACCGTCGGGAAGGATCCCCTCCACGCCGTACCCTGTATGGATCCGCCATTCCCTTTCCTTGACCGCCAGAAGGATCAAAACACCGTTATCCCGGCCTTTCTTGCCGAGCTTCCAGTTGTCAAAAAGCATCTGGGCGTAAGCGTCGGCCCCGTACGGGGCGATGGACTCGCGCGTCACAACCGCGATTTCAGCGGAAGTTTTTTGCTCCACCTCGTCGATCAAAGAGCCGATCTTGTCTTTGTAATCCGCGGAAATGACGCCCGCGAAATCATTGACGCGGCCTTGCGGCGCGGGGATCTGCGCGCGGGCCAGGCCTGAAAACGCGAAGACCGCGAACGCGGCCAGAAGCAATCGCTTCAGGGAATGGTTCACAGTCTGTCCACGGTCTTGATGATCTTGTCCAGTTCCAGCACAAAATCGCCGAGCAGCGCCTTGAGGTCCCGCGCGTTAAGACGCGCCGGATCCTTTTTGGCCTGCCAGATCTTTAGAAATACCGCGGTCTCCACGTGAAACTCAACGGCGATTTCCTTAAAGACGTCCTCGTTCATGCGCGAAGGGGTTTTTCCTTTAAGCCGCAAGAGGTTCCTGAAGATATGCGCGACGGAAGTCAGGTTCCGGAACAGCAGGTTGGCCAGCGCCCGTTTATCGTTGGGATTGACACGCAGATATTGCTGCCTGACGAGGATCAATTTTGATTTGAGTTCCTGCTCGCACTGGAACCGCAGGTTCCGGGGATCGATCCGGACCTCGTCCAACACGTCCGGACCATAAAGACAGACATGATTGTCCTTCATGTCCAGGAATTCAATCGGGAAGACATCGCTTGAGCCAAGGATGTATTCACGGCTCAAGAACAGCGGCTCGATCCTGCGGCTGGAAAGGTGGTTGACCAGCCGGCGGGACATTTCCAGCGAAGGCAGGTCCGTTTTTTTCAGCACGACCAGAAGGTTGATATTCGAATGGGCTTCGGTCAATTCTCCGCTGGCCGCGCTGCCGTAGAGGATAACGCAGGCCAGGTCGTCGGAATAAAGTTTTCTTAACGATGTGACGAATTCATCGATGTTTTTCTTAATGCCCCGCGGTAATCCTGATGCCGCCATGACCGCCTCCTGTTTTGTGCTTTTCGTGAAATTATCCCCATCCGCCGTCGGACCGGGGCGAGGTGAGGATACGGAAATAAAAGAACAGGTATAGCCCGAAAGAGATCATCCACAGGATCTGGCTGGAAGCGACCCACAAGGCATATTGTGATCCATGAAGGAGCGGAGAAAAAATGCGGACCACCGCGCCGGCGGCCAGCGGGACGAAGATGAGCGGCAACTGCCGCGGCGCCTCGGCGATACTGCGGCCGGTGTGCGCCCAGGACACGCGGGCCATCATGCCCAGCGTAAAAATACCGATGCCTCCGGCGGTCAACGCGTGCAGGGCGGAATCGTCGGGGCGGTGATAAATAACCAGAGGGATTTTAAGAAGAAACCCGGTAATCAGAAACGCATACCCCACGAACAGGACCCACAACAAAGGTTTCCGCCATATCCCGGCGGTGTACCATCCCGACAACCGCAACGTATGCACGACGACCAGCAACGCGCACAGGACCGCCACGATAACCGGCAAGTCCCAAAATACGTCGATGACGGAGAACGCGATCAAAAAGACCAGACTTGTCAGATCAAGGACCCGGCTGTTTCGCAGGGTCACCGGATATCCGACCCCGCGTTCAATGAAAAACGGAAGGATCCTCCGGCTGATCGTGAAGATCAAGCTGACGATCATATAAACGGCAAACCGCAACGCCTTGCGCTCGACCTTAAGATCGGCATGAAACAGCGCCCCGTAAAAAACGACCCCGCTGGATAGAACCAGTATCAATTTTGAAAAGACGGCTGATTGTTGCCACTGCCCGGCCGCGATAACCGGCCGCATAACGGCGACCGAGAGAAAAACAAGGAACGCGGTATCGCACAACGCCATAGGCCACAGCGGGAAAGACGCGGGCATAAACGCGAAGACACGCGCCGTCGCCCAAAACAGGAACAAGACCAGAAGCGGCCAGCCGTCCAAGGTCGGCGACCCCGTCCAGTTCATCACCGCCGTGAGAAGAAATCCGGCCACAACAGCCATGGTGAACCCGAAAATCATCTCATGGCCATGCCAGACCGTGAGCGGCATCGCGACAAAAATATTTCCCCCGGCGACGTAAAACACAAGCCAGAAAGCCATCGACAAGACCGCGTACGCCGTCGCCCCGAGAAAAAAGATGCGGAACCCGGTCTGCAAAACAACCGGACAATTTGATGGCGGATTATTCATATTTTTTCAAAACGCCATTTCCCTCTTTTCAAATTCCAATCCACATTTCCGTCCATCTCTACCCATTCCATACGGATGGCGCCTATGGGGCATGGGGCAATGCAGTGCTCTTCGCTGCCGCAGATATCCGGTTTCGTCAAAACAGCCGCGTTGCCGACGATCTCAAGGCACTTCGGCCCGCAGGCCAGGACACATTCCCGGCAACCGTTGCAGCGGTCCGTATCAATCACGGGGACCCATTTATCCCTTTTTACGGTCATATCAGCCGCAACAGGTTTTATACCTGTGTTCCGGCAAGGCCTCCATTTTGCCAAAAACATTTTGGCGTTCTTTGTCGGATATGGACTGGTCAATGGCCGGATAGAGGATGTTCTCTTCTTTCATGTTATGTTGCTTGAGAAGATTCCAGACGAGGTCTTCTTCCAGATCGCTCTTGGGATCCTGCCGCTGAACTTTCTTATGGAGCGCCTCCAGGGCCTGCTCGATCTGCCGGTGCTCCTGGCGCATCACTGCCGTCGGCCCGCCGTCCTTCATGCCTGTTTTCTCCTCAAACAACGGGAACAGGATATCTTCCTCCCAGGCGATATGCCGCTGTAATCCGAATTTGAACTTTTTAAAATTCTCCTTGGCTTGCGCGTAATCCTTCTTTTTCAATCCCTGAAAATCCTGGAAGTACTTGTCCAGTTGGTCATGGTCGTGCGTATAGAAAGACGTTATTTTTTGTTCGCTCATCGTATCCTCCTTGTTTTTTCCGTTTTTCCCATGGCGTGCTCAAGAACCGCCGGGGCAAATTTTACTATCGCAGAGTTGGCTGAAATCTCAAAATCGCTGTCCATAACAAAAAACCAAACATCTTGTTTAATTCTTGCGAACCGGAATGAATCAAGGATGGACAAGAGAAGACCTCTCTGAAGGTATTTTTACGGCTATGGTTTCTCCGACAATGAGAAATCCTTCCCTGATGACCTTCGCGTACATCCCGTGACGCCCGACGGCGTCTTCCTTCAGGCGGGGATGGATGGCATCCATGACATAACAGGGTTTTCTTATCTTCGACAACTCCAGGACAACCCCTCCCGAGAACTGAAGAACCGTTCCCAGTGGCAGATTGTTGACGTGAAGATTTTCCACCGTCAAGTTTTCCCCGGCCTTGCCCGGGGAAAGGCTATAGCCGTTGCGGCTCAAATCAATTAACTTCTCGATGTCCTGGATGCAAACCGCTTGAAGAGGAGTGTTATGTTTGGCGTGATTGTGGCCGTCGCCCTCCAGGCCCGAGGAGATCAACCGGACGGATGAGACAGGAAGCTTCGGAATCCCCCCCCTGGAGATATTGATCGAAACAATTCGTGGAAGCATACGATGTCTTTGTTAATGAGCTTTCCTTTTCCAACTTCAAATCTCCCTTAGAATTCTTTGACGCTGGCGGAAGATTGGAAGTTATGTTTATTTAAAGGCAGCTCATTAACACCGGATCCCTGAATTTTTCCGGTCGTAATAATACCAGTTCAGGAAAAGGCAGACCACGTAATAAACCGTAAACCCGTACAGCGCGTATTCAGCGTGCCCGGCCTTGATCTGCTGGCCGAACACGTTCGGGATAATGAAGGCCCCGTACGCGGCCACGGCCGAGGTCCACCCCAGAACAGGTCCCGCCTGATCTTTAGGAAAGATATAGGGAATGCTCCGGAAGGTCGATCCGTTACCGACACCCGTGGCCACAAACAAGATCATGAACAGGGCAAAGAACGGCCACCAGTACGTCTCGGGAGTGGCCAGCGACTTGGCTTTGACGATACAGAAGGCCACGCCCAGCGCCGCAAACACTTGAACAACGGTGCTCCCTGTGGTTACCTTGGACCCGCTGTTGATTTTATCCGAAAACCATCCGCCAATCGGGCGGATCAGCGCTCCCACCATCGGCCCCAAAAACGCCCAGGCCATGGGATTGGGCGCGTTAGGGTTGACGGTGCCATCCGGCAGGTACCCAAAGACGTCCTGGATCAGTTTCGGGAACGAGGCGGAGTATCCGATAAAAGAACCGAAGGTCATCACGTAAAGGACCGTCATGATCCAGTTATGCTTGTTTTTGAATATCGTGAACTGACGGTCCAGACTGCCTTTGACTTGCCTGGGCGAGAGCACGTTCATCAGAAACAGCGCTATGATAATAGTTACCGGAAGGACAACCCACATATTCAGTTTCAATATCGTTAAAAGATACGCCCCGATTCCCGCGGCGATCAGACCAAAGATAACCAAAAGCGCGGTCTTGGAAAATTCCGAGGCGTAATTGCCCAGTTCCGGGGTAGCGGTCTTCAAATTGTTCATGCCGAAAAAGACGGCGATCGCGGACAAAATGAGAAACGGCACCCAAACCCACCCCGCGTTCTGAATAAAAACCAGCGTGCCGACCGCTTTTGTCCCATCGGCCTCGACGAGCGGCAACCCCGCGCCGGCAAGGCTGCCGAAAAAACCACCCGCGATCGCCACCGGGATCAAAAACTGCATCACGCTCACACCTAAATTTCCAAGACCCGCGTTTAACCCCAGGGCCGTGCCCTGCATGCGCTTGGGGAAAAAGAAAGAGATGTTGGACATCGATGAGGCAAAATTCCCGCCGCCGAAACCGGACAACACCGCCAGGACCGCAAACACGTGGTACGGCGTATGAACATTCTGAAGGGCAACCCCCGTCCCGATCGCCGGGATCAAAAGAAGCAGGGTCGAGAAAAAAACCACGTTCCGGCCGCCGCCGATCGCGATCAAAAACGAATGGGGGATCCTCAAAGTGGCGCCGGCCAGCCCCGCGATCGCCGGTAACGTCCACAACATCTCGTTAAAAGTTTTCAAATCCTCCGCCGTCTGATGAGGCATCCCCAGGGTAAACCCCAGCTTTTTCATCTGCACGATGATCATCCCCCACATGATCCAGATCGAAAAGGATTGCAACAGGGCCGGGATGGAGATCCAAAGGTTCCGCGCGGCGGTTTTCCGGCCCTCTTCTTCCCAAAATTTCGGGTTTTCAACGTCCCAATTCTGAATATTGATCTTTGACATGGCCACTCCTGTTTTTAGGTACAAATGAGCGTTAATTCTCGATGAGAGACACTGACTCCGGATGTTTCTTCATCATCATCCGGACGACCACCGCGTGCATCCACCAAAGGCAAACCAGCGACAACACAAACATGAACATCCAGCAACTGGTCCAAAGCCCGGTCCCTTTTAGCAGATAACCGAAGATGATCGGGCAAAAAAATCCTCCCAGTCCTCCGA
>JACRHQ010000050.1 GCA_016217585.1 Candidatus Omnitrophota bacterium
AGACTGGCGCGGCTGGCGTGTTTACAACCAGACCGACGTGCAGCAGATTAAGGAATTCCACGAGGCGGTCTTTGAAGCGCTCGAAAATTCTTTTGAAAAAATCTAAACACAACACAAAAAAGAAGGGTAAAACAATGAGCCATTTCTACCGCAGTCTATTTTCGGTTGGCTTGACCAGCGTGTGCGCGGTCTTGCTGGCCGCCGGCATTGTCCACGGACAAAATTTTGCCGGTACCGTCACGCCAGAAAACCTGCCTCCTTCGGAGCAACCGGCACAACCGCAGGAGAACATGATCGACCAGCCGCTGCCGACAGGCTCTTCCCCCCGGGGGACCTCTGGCCTCCGGGAGGAATCGAACCCAGCGGCGCAAACCGATGATTCCGCCGCTTCCGTTGATATCCCGGAGGAGATCAGCAACATGAGCCATTACACGGTCGGGGCGACCGACGTCCTGGAGATCACCGTGATGCGCCACCCCGAGGTGAGCGGTGAGTTCATCATCAACAACGAAGGGAACATCCAGTACGAGTTTGTCGGTGATGTCCATGTCGACGGGCTCACCAAGGAAGATGCCAGAAAGGTCCTGACCGAGAAACTGTCCACTTACATCATCGACCCCGACGTAACGGTCAAGATCGCCGGGTACAACAGCAAGATCATTTACGTGGTCGGGGAAGTAGGCCGCCCCGGTAAAATCTACATGCAAGGCGATACGATGACCGTGCACGAAGCCCTGGTGGAGGCCGGGCTGCCGCTTTTAAGCGCCAAGACAAACGCGGGCCGCGTGATCACCCCGTCGAATACAGGGAGCCCGGTTATCCGCAAGGTCAACGTAGAAAAACTGCTGTATCACGGGGACCTGCGGGAAAACCTGGTCATGCAGCCGGGCGACACGCTCTATGTGCCGCCGACGTTTCTGGCCAAAACCATGCGCGTCATCCAACCCGTCGCCGCGCCCATCGGCACCGCCGCGGGCACGGGCAGAAGCGTAATGATGACCGGGTTTTAATGTGCACACGGGCGCAGGAACACGTACACATAAAAAATATTTATAACGATATAAGCAAAAATTTAACTTGTGCGCATGTGTGCCATGTGCGCTCAATCACGAAAGGCCAGTCATGAAAGACTTAGAAAACCCCGTCAGCGTCTCGTTGTTGAGCTACTTGAAAATCTTCTTCCGGCGCAAAGAGCTCCTGATCATCCCCGCTTTTGCCGGGCTGGTCTTGGGGATATGCGCCGGGGTCGTCCTTCCTAAAAAATACAGGTCGGAAACCGTGATCATGGTCCAGGAAGCCAAATCGGACAACCCGCTTTTCAGCGAACTTGCCGTGTCGACGACCATCGGCCAGCGCCTCGCGGGCCTCAAGGAATCCATCCTGGGCTGGAACAGCCTCGTCGAACTGGTCAGGCGCCTGGGCATGGACCGGAACATAAAAGATAAAGTTGAATTTGAAAAACTCATTTTGGAACTGCGCAAGGCCGTCAAGATCCGCCTGCGGGGCCAGAACATCATCGACCTTGCCTATGAAGGCGACGACCCCGGGAAGACACAGGCCGTGGTCAAAACCATCACGGACATCTTTGTCAACCGCAATATCCAGATCCAGAACGACGAGACCTCGGACGCCATCGCCTTTATCGAACAACAGCTGCATGTCTACAAGGGGAAGATCAAATCCGCCGAGATCGCCCAACTGCAGGAAAAGCTCGACGGCCTGCTGTCCGACTCCACGGAAAAGCACCCCCTGGTCAAAAAACTGCGCGAACAGATCGAAACGGAAAAAAAAGAACTGCGGGCGCAGAACCTGGAATACACCGAAGACATCAACCTGGACAAAGATACCGCCACCCCCATGATCGACGAGATCAAAAAGGCCCTGGACACCATCGAGTCCACGGCGGCGGCCAAATCCGCGACCAAAGAAGGCAAGGAAAACGCGCAGTTGCTGCTGAACCTGGACCTGCAGAAGGTCGTGGCGCGGGACGTGGGGGTCAACGAACAGATCTACAACACCTTGCTGCAGAGGCTCGAAACCGCCAAGATCACCCAGCGGCTGCAATCCTCAAAAGAAGGGACCCAGTATACCATCCTGGACCCGCCCCGGGTCCCGCTCAAACCGTTTAAACCGAACCGGGTCCTGGCCGCGTTCATCGGGTTGTTGTTAGGCGCCTTCTGCGGCGCCGGGCTGATCCTGGGGGGGGAATTTCTCGATAAATCCT
>JACRHQ010000051.1 GCA_016217585.1 Candidatus Omnitrophota bacterium
ATACCCTGGGGAGCATGTCGCTGTTTCTGTTTGTCAGCCAGGTCCTGACGGGGATCCTCCTCTTGGTCTATTACCGTCCGACGACAGGAGAGGCCTTTGAAAGCGTGAAATTCATTATGACGACCGCCCACGCCGGGTGGCTGTACCGCCAGATCCACGCCTGGGGGGCCAACCTCATGATCCTGGTGGTGTTCCTGCACATGCTGCGTACTTTCCTGACGGGGTCGTTTAAAAAGCCGCGCGAGTTGACCTGGGTGGTCGGGGTCGTTATTTTTATCCTGACCCTGGTCTTCGGATTTACCGGGTATCTTCTGCCCTGGAACCAGCTGGCGTACTGGGCCACGACCGTGGGCACCGAGATCGCCGGCGCCGTGCCCTGGATCGGGGAGTTCATCAAAACGCTTTTGCGCGGCGGCAACGGGGTCGGCGCCGAGACGTTGTCCCGTTTTTTCGTGATCCACGTGATCGTTTTGCCGTGGCTGCTTTTTTTTATTGTGGCCGTCCATCTGTTCCTGGTGCGCTACCAGGGCATCGCCACGATGGACCCCGTCGGCGAGGAAAAGCAGCCGAAGGAAGGCGAGGGGATCCCGTTTTTCCCTCACCATGTCGTGAAGGAAGGGATCGTCTTCTTTGTTTTGCTGGGCATACTCATCACGCTGTCGATCATGGCCCCGTTTGAACTGGGCGAGAAGGCGGACCCTTTGACCACCCCGTACGCCATCAAGCCCGAGTGGTATTTCCTGCCGATGTATCAGGTGATTAAATATTTCCCGAAACTGCTCGGCATCTTTGTTACCGGGTTGGCGCCGCTGCTTCTTTTGATCTGGCCGTTTCTGGACAGGAGCAGGGAAAAGCGGCTTTGGAAGCGCCCTGTCTCGATGACGATCGGGATACTGACGATTTTTTCTTTGTTATTCTTCGGGATGCTGGGGCATCTGTCCGAGACGAAGGCGAAATTTTTCGGCAAGACCTGCGAATTTGACATCTACGGCCGCCCCACGCCGGAGGTAAGAGATAAGAGGTAGAGATGTAAGCCCCTTACCTCTTACTCCTTACCTCTGTACCTCTTATAAAGGCATATCGAAAACACGCCCACCAGGACGGTCCGTAAATAATCACGGCGGATGCCAGAAATCCGGCAGACAATCCAGGGTCCTGCTGATAAAGGGAAGCGAGAAATTGGGCTTCGTACGGATGCCCCGTGATATCGAGCGCCATGCGCAGGAAAAACAATATTTTCCAGAAGAAAAACGGCCCGACACACCGCCGGTCGATATAGAAGACGAGCGGCAGGACGTGGAAGGCGTTGACGGCGACGCGCAGCGACGTCAGCGTGTAGGGGAGCCAGAAGAACGGATCGAACGCCCGCAGGATGTCCCAGTACACATGTTCCGGCGCCTGCGGCGCGAAGAGGCTGTGGACGTCGCGCGCGGCGAGGAAGATAAAAAACGCCAGGTAGCCGTTCCAGAACCATTGCAGGACGCGTGACATGGACTCATTATGGCAAAGCCGCGCGGGAAATCAATAGCGGAGTTATTTTGACACGGTAAAATTTTTGCATTAACGGTTGATTTTCTGTTTCGGGCTGTGTTAATATAATTTCCGTTATGGGTCATCATTTCGAGGTCATAGTCGAAAGAATCCATGAACATGACCCCCGCTACGGGGAAGGCGCTTATATTTTTGTCATGGAGGCCCTTTCCTTCACCCAGCGCAGGTTCGGCCGCTCCCGCCACGTCAGCGGCGAAGAATTGCTCGCCGGCATCAAGGAACTCCTCATCAGGAAATTCGGCCCCATGACCGTGACGGTCCTGGATTACTGGGGGATCAGGACCACGGAAGATTTCGGCAATATCGTATTTAACCTGGTCGACAACAAGATCCTCAGCAAGACCGAGGGGGACAACATCGAGCAGTTCCGCAACGGTTACGATTTACTGGAAGTTTTCCACCACGGCTACCGCAGGCAGCTGCATAAAAAGATCAGCCGCATGAGATAATTTGGTTGTCGTAAAATGCATTGGTGGTATATTAGAGGGCAAGGATTTATTCCTTGCCTTTTTTAATGCGTGTAGGGGCGGACCTTGTGTCCGCCCTTATTAAATCGGGCACACACAAGGTGTGCCCCTACGGAAATAATGTAAACAATGCGCACCCTCAGCGACATCTCCATCCAGTACGTCAAGGGCGTCGGCCCGGCGCGCAAGAAACTTTTTGAGCGGCTCGGGGTGGCGACCGTGGAAGACCTGTTGTACCTTTTTCCGCGCCGTTACGAAG
>JACRHQ010000052.1 GCA_016217585.1 Candidatus Omnitrophota bacterium
CCCCGGCGATGAGCCCGCCCGCGAGGGGGGTGTGCGGAAATTGCAGGTTTTACGCTGGGGTGGAGCTTTTATGTTCCAGGTCTTCCGGGAAATCTTCTTTTGGCGATAATCCCCATGCGGTGCCGGCGATGCCTAAAAAAATACGAATGATCTCAGTTATTGGAGACGGCGGATGGGGGACAACGTTAGCCGTCTATCTTGTTAAAAGAGGGTACGCAGTTAAGCTTTGGGGGCCATTCCCGGAATATGTCCGGCAGATGCGGCAAAACCGGTATAATCCGCGGTTTTTGCCTGGCGTGATCTTACCGCCTGATCTTGAACTTGTGGAAACCCTGTCCGGAGCCCTTCAGGATAGTGACCTCGTCGTTTTTGCCATTCCTTCCCAATATGCCACAAAGGTGCTGCGTCAGATCAAGCAAACGAGAGTTAACTTTTCCAAGAAGATTTTTTTAAGTGTGACCAAGGGGATCGATAGAACGAGCCTCTTGCGTATATCCCAGATTATTCGTCAGGAATTGGGCAAGATCCCTTTGGCCGTTTTGTCCGGGCCGACGATTTCTACGGAAGTCGCACAGGGGATAGCGTCCACGGCCGTTATTGCCGCGCGGGATATCCGGACCGCCAAACAGGTCCAGGACGTTTTTAATTCCGATACTTTTCGCATTTACACCAATACGGATGTGGTCGGAGTGGAAGTGGGCGGCAGTATAAAAAATATCATTGCGATCGCCTGTGGAGTTTGCGACGGCTTGAAGCTGGGGACCAATACGAAGGCCGCCATCGTCACCCGCGGTCTGGCGGAAATGGCCCGCCTGGGGAAGGCGTTGGGCGCCCGGCCGCAAACTTTTTCCGGGTTAACCGGCCTCGGCGATTTGGTGACCACGTGTTTCAGTCCGCAAAGCCGTAACCGTTATGTCGGAGAACAGTTGGGCCTGGGGAAATCGGCGCGTGCTATCATCGGCGGCATGGAGATGGTGGCCGAGGGTGTGGAAACGGTCAAGGCGGTTTTCCGGTTAAGCCGCAAACTTAAAGTATCCATGCCGATCACTTCCGAAGTTTTTCGCATCATCTATCAGCATAAAAAGCCCGCGGCCGCGCTGGCCGATTTGATGAGCCGCAAGGCCAGGCCGGAGTAAGCCGCGTCCGGATTTCTCCGTGAGTTAACTATGTCGGACTCTCCCGAAAAGACCGTCCACGTCCAGTATTTTGCCGTTTTGCGCGAAGAGCGCGGCCGCGGCGAAGAAACCGTGCGCACCCGCGCGCGAACAGCCCGGGAACTTTACGGGGAACTCCAGAGACAATATCAATTTAAACTTTCGGACGATCTTTTGCGGGTCGCCATCAACGAACAGTTTTCCGACTGGCAAGCCCGGCTGGACTCCGGCGACCGCGTGGTTTTTCTGCCGCCGGTTTCCGGAGGTTAGGGTCAATAGAAGAGTATGACTCACCACGCATACGCTTACCTGGTATTGGCGCTGGTATCTTTTCTGGTCAATATCCCCTGCGGGTACATCCGCGAAAACCATCCTAAGTTCTCCCTAAAGTGGTTCCTCTGGATCCACGCCTCGATCCCGCTTATTGTTTATTTGCGGATTACCTTCGGCACCTCCCCATGGTTTATCCCGGTATGCATCCCGCTGGCGATCGCCGGCCAGGTGTCCGGCAGCCGCCGGCGAAAAAAGACAATGTCCCCGCAGGAAAAAGATCATCTCAGACAAATACCTCCGATTGACTTCGCCTGCAAAGAAAAAATCGATGAAGCAAAAACAGCGGTCGTTCTGCTTAACATGGGCGGACCCAGAACCAACGCCGACGTCCGCGATTTCCAGCGAAGACTTTTCTCCGATCCTCTTTTAATCCGGTTCCCTCTGGCATGCCTGCTGCAAGGATTATTCGCCTGGCTTTTGGTGACGTTTCGTGCCAAAACGGTTATGAAGCGTTATCAATTAATCGGGGGAGGAAGCCCTGTTTTTGAATCTACGCGATGCCAAGCGCAGGCGTTACGCGAAGAACTATTACGACGTGGCCGGCGCATGGATGTCACCCTCGCGTTTAATTACAGCCCGCCGTTCCCGGAAGAAGTGATGCGCTCGTTGCAGCAGGCAGGGAAAGACACGGCATTGCTTCTGAGCCTTTACCCGCATTACTCCAAAGCGACAACCGGTTCCAGCGTTCACTATTTAAAGGAAGCGGCAAAAAAGATTTATCCCGACGCCGGGTTTAAGGAAACGCCGCCGTATTATCTTCACGACGGTTATATCCAGGCATTTGCCGACCGGGTCCATGAGCAGATAAAGCTTGGGGAATCCCTGGATGATTTTTATCTGCTTTTCTCCGCGCACGGTCTGCCGTTATACTTTTTGACGGAAGGCGATCTTTATCCATTCCAGATTTCCCAAACCGTGGCCAGGATTTTAGGTAAATTAAACCGGAGCAAAGATTGGACGATCAGCTACCAGAGCGCTGTCGGTCCGCTGCAGTGGCTGAAGCCCTCCACGGAGGATATGATCGAGGCGCTTATCCGGCGAGGGTTCAAAAAACTTCTGATTGTACCTGTTTCTTTCGTCACGGATCACATTGAAACATCATGTGAGATCGATATTGAATACCGGCATTTTGCCCGGAAGCTGGGGGCCGGGGATTTCCGGATGTCCAGGGCCGTTGACTGCCACCCCGGGTTCATCCGGGCGCTGGCCGACAGCGTGGAGGCGGCGCTATGAGCCACTCGTTTAATCTTGAAAAATACATTTTGCATCATATGCAGGATTCTCATCAGTGGCATCTGCCGTTTCTGCCTCCACTGCAATTGCCGTCCTTTTTAAGCCTCCATGGCCTCATGGTGATCATTGCGGTGATAGTTCTTATCACTATTTTTTGTTTTGGTTACGATAAAAAGGTGCGTGTTCCACGCCGGTTTACAAATTTACTGGAATTGCTGGTGATCTTTATTCGCGATGAGGTCGCCATAAAAAGCATCGGAGAACAAGACGGCCGCCGGCTGACGCCGTTTTTATGCACCATGTTTTTTTTCATCCTTACGCTTAATCTGATGGGGTTGATCCCGGTGTTTTCAACCGCCACGGCCAACCCCAACGTGACCGGGGCGCTGGCCTTTTTTACACTGTGCTTTATGATCTTCGGCACTTTATATAAAAATGGCTTCAAGGGTTTTCAAAAGGCCTTTATCCCGGCGGGTGTCCCCAGGGGGATCCTCATCCTTCTGGTGCCAATTGAAGTTTTCGGGCTGTTCATAAAAACTTGCGCTTTGATGATCCGGTTATTTGCCAACATGCTTGCCGGGCACATGGTCATCCTGGCCATGCTGGGGCTGGTTTTATTGCTGGGCGTGGCGGCCCTGCCGTCGGTTCTTTTGGCGGTGTGCGTCGGGGTTCTGGAGGTGTTTATCGCGTTTTTGCAAGCGTATATTTTTACGTTACTTACGGCGGTTTTCATCGGACAGATGTATCATCCCCAGCATTAAAGACTGAACCGGAGGGAACGGCTTTGGATAAATGGCTTTACAGAGAATTGGAACGCCGTTATAATACGTCCAATTTCAAAAACAAATTGATTGATAGTTAACTCCGGAGGAGGACATTATGACTGAAACCGTTCATGGTAGTCTGGCCGTTATAGGCGTCGGCCTTGTCGTTCTGGGCGCCGGTCATGGGATCGGGACATTGGCCGCCTCGGCCATGGAGGGGATCGCCCGCCAGCCTGAAGCGACCAACAAGATCCAAACCGCCATGCTGATTGCCGCCGCGCTCATCGAGGGGGTCGCCCTCTTCGGGATCGTTGTTTGCATTATCGCCATTAACTCTTAACCCCGTTTGATGGAAGAACGTGATGAATACCGATCTCCAGGCCGAGTTGCAGGCCGTTTCTCCAACTGAAGCTGAATCCAGTTTGTTGACGCCGGATATCGGCATGGTCATTTTGACCTGGGTTACTTTTCTCCTGCTTTCGGTCGTCCTTTATAAATTCGCCTGGAAACCGATCCTTAAGGCCCTGGACGCGCGTGAGGAGCTGCTGCGCCGTTCCGTGGAGGATGCCGAACGGATAAAACAAGAACTGGCTCAAATGCACTCGGCGCGCCACCAGATGCTCAAAGAAGCCGAACAGAAAGCCCGGGAAATTATGGGCGAGTCCCGCCAGGCATCGGCCCAGATTGCCCATGCAATCCAGCACAAAGCGAGAGAAGACGCGAAAATTTTACTGGAAAACGCCCGGCGGGACATTGGTGAAGAAACAGAAAAAGCCAAAATGGTCCTGCGGGAGGAAAGCGCCAGGATCGCGGTCGATCTGGCGGGCAAATTGATACACAAGGACCTGGACACGGAAGGAAACCGCAGGCTTGTCAGGGAATTTGTCGAGGAGACTTGAAGGAATCATGTCGCACCCGCTTGCCCGTCGATACGCCCGGGCCTTATTTGAGCTTTGCCGGGAACACCGCAACCTTGAGCCTGTCCACCAGGATTTAAAAAAGATCAAACGGTTGCTGGAGGAGTCCGATGAACTTGTCCGCTTCCTGGATAACCCGGTGATCCCGCCTGCCAAACGCGAAAGCATCATAAAAGAGGCGTTTCACGGAAAAGTAGAAGCAGTGACTTACCGCTTTTTGCTGTTCCTGGAGG
This sequence comes from Candidatus Omnitrophota bacterium, assembly GCA_016217585.1. GTDB lineage: Bacteria > Omnitrophota > Gorgyraeia > Zapsychrales > Zapsychraceae > UBA10015. The sequence goes on from JACRHQ010000052.1 coordinate 4,635, forward strand.
CCAAGCGGCGTCCGGCATATCTTGGAGCAATCTGTGAGGCCTTCGACCATTTGTATGCCCAGGCGCACGGTATCGTCAAGACGCAATGGACAACCAGCAGCGAGCTTTCCACGCACGACATCCATTTGATGACGGAACATTTAAAGAAGAAGCTGGGAATGGAGGTCGCGGCGGACCGGAAAACAGATCCGGATATTCTGGGCGGGATCAAGGTCCGGGTCGGTGATGTCGTTTATGACTATACGTTACGGGCGCAATTGCGCAAATTCAGACAAAACGTTATGAGCGTTTAAATCAATCCCCCATGACAACCCAGATCAGACCTGAAGAGATATCGGCCATCCTCAAGAAGCAGTTGACCGACTTCGAGAAGCGCGTCGAAGTTTACGAGGTCGGGACGGTTTTAAGCGCGAGCGACGGCATCGCCCGCGTGCACGGCCTCGCGGACGTGATGCTGGGGGAACTGGTGACGTTTCCTGACGTCCCTGGCGGGACCATGGGGGTGGCGCTTAACCTGGAAGAAGACAATGTCGGGGTGGCCGTCTTCGGCGAGATCAGACATATCAAGGAAGGCGATGAGGTCCGCCGCAGCAACCGGATCGCCTCCGTGCCGGCGGGGGAGAAACTGGTCGGCCGGATTGTCGACGCCCTCGGGGTGGCCATTGACGACAACATCCCGGTTGAAACTCATGAATTCCGCCAGATTGAGGTTAAGGCCCCCGGCGTTATTGACCGTCAAAATGCCCATCAGCCGCTGCAAACCGGCATCAAGGTCATCGACGCCTTGACGCCGATCGGCCGGGGCCAGCGGGAGCTTATTATCGGTGACCGCAAGACCGGCAAGACAACCCTGGCTATTGACACTATTATTAACCAGCGCGGCGAGGACGTGTATTGTTTTTATGTGGCCGTCGGGCAGAAGCGTTCCACGGTCGCGCAGATCCACGATGTCCTCAAGCGTAACGGGGCCATGGCGTATACCACGATCGTGGCGGCGACCGCCTCCGACCCGGCGACCATGCAGTTTTTGGCGCCGTACGCGGCGACCGCCATGGCGGAATATTACCGCGACAGCGGCCGTCACGCCCTGATCATTTATGATGACCTGACCAAACACGCGCAGGCCTACCGGCAGTTGTCGCTCTTGCTGCGCCGTCAGCCGGGCCGCGAAGCTTATCCGGGTGATATATTTTATCTGCACAGCCGTCTTCTGGAGCGGGCCGCGAAAATGAGCGATAAAAAGGGGGGCGGAAGTCTTACGGCATTGCCTGTGATCGAAACGCAGGCCGGCGACATCTCCGCGTACATCCCCACCAATGTTATTTCCATTACCGACGGCCAGATTTTCCTCGAGACGGATCTCTTCAACGCCGGCCAGCGGCCGGCGGTCAACCCGGGCCTTTCGGTTTCCCGCGTCGGCGGCGACGCCCAGATCAAGGCCATGAAGCAGACGGCCGGGTCGTTGCGTCTTGACCTGGCGCAATACCGCGAGTTGGAGGCGTTCGCCCAGTTCGCCTCCGACCTGGATGAAACAACGCGCCGTCAGCTGGAACGCGGTCAGCGCCTGATGGAAGTGATCAAGCAGGGCGCCGGCGTCCCGTTGCCGGTTGTTTATCAGGTCGCGATTATTGTCGCCGGCGTCAACGGTTTTCTCGACGACCTGCCGCGCGGCAGGGTCAAGGAATTTGAACAGAGGTTGTTTGAAGCCCTGCAGACCAAACACCAGGATTTTGTCCATCTGTTTAACAAGGAAAAGCAGGTTACCACGGAAGTCAAGGAATCATTGAACAGGATATTGTCTGAACTTAAAGAACGGTTTGCCGCATGAGGCACCCATGCCGACGATTAAAGAATTCGACACCAAGTTAAAGAGTTTC
>JACRHQ010000053.1 GCA_016217585.1 Candidatus Omnitrophota bacterium
CGGCCCGTTTAATCTCTTCCGAAACAAATTCCGGCGATAACCCGCCCGCCAGCGTTTCCGCGGCCTTTTGAACCGCGGCCAGACATTCCCGCAACGCCCGGATATGCCGCATATTACTGACCAACACGCCCTCTGTGTCCGTCATTTGACCGTGCCAGACGCGTTCGACCACGGCGTCCTCAAGTTCCCTGATACCCTCTTTTTTTAATGCCGAGACACGCACGCTTTTAACCCTGGGAAAGACCGCCTGGATTTTTTTCTCATCGGCCTTCGTTTGCAAATCACATTTGTTGAAAACAATCAGAAAATTCTGCCCGCGCACCGCGTCAACGAGTTTTTGGTCTTCGTCGTTTAAAGGGACGCTGGCGTCCAGGATCAAGAGGACCAGGTCCGCGCCATGAATATGAACATGGCTGCGCCGGACAGCTTCCTCTTCGATGAGATCGCGCGGCTCCACGATCCCGGCGGTGTCCACCAGTTGAAAAGGGATCCCCTGGATCTGCGCCGTTTCTTCTATCGTATCCCGGGTGGTGCCGGCGACCGGCGAGACGATCGCCCGCGGCTGTTTTAAAAGGACATTCAGCAAGGAAGATTTCCCCACGTTAGGCTTCCCGCAAAGGACGATCTTGATGCCTTCCTTGAGGACCCGGCCATGTTCGCCGGAGGCCAGAAGCCGGTCGACCTTCTGATGCGCCTGCCGTATCTTTCCGGCCAATGCCGCCGCGCAACGTCCCTGCGCCTCCGTGTCGTCTTCGGGAAAATTGACGACGGCTTCGACGGCGACGTACACGCCCATCAGTTCTTCGCGGACCCTTTCCAGCTCCGTCGACAATTCACCCTTTAACTGATGCGCGCTCACCTTCAGGAACGCCTCGGTCTTCGCCTGGATCGTGTCCAGCACGGCCTCGGCTTGGGCGAGGTCGATGCGTCCGTTTAAAAACGCCCGTTTGGTGAACTCGCCCGGGTCGGCCGGGCGCGCGCCCAGATCGACGGCAAGCCGCAGGACCGCCCGCAAGGAAGTCACCCCGCCGTGGGAACTGATCTCGACGACATCTTCCCGGGTATAACTGCGCGGGGCGCGCATGACGGTCACGAGCGCTTCATCGATAAGTTCCGTGCCGCGCGCGACATCCCCGTAATGGACCGTAAAGCTCTTGAACCGGGACGGCCTTTCCCTGCTTTTGGAAAGAAACATCCGGTCCGCGATCGGCACGGCGTCCTTGCCGCTCAGACGGACAATGCCGATCCCCCCCTGCCCGAGGGGCGTGGAGATGGCGACGATCGTATCTTCCAAATGCGCGATGGCGTCCATAAGACAGCCCTAAAGTTTGTTGACGACCCCGTTTTTCGAAAGTAGATACCGCCGGGCCTCGCCGACCAGGAAGACCGACCCGGTGACCAGGACAAAATTGCCGGGACCGCTGTTGCGGCAAGCGTATTCGACGGCCTGGCGCGCGTCCGGCACCCGCGCGCAGGCCTTGCCCGGGAAAAACGCCTCGAGCTCATCCCGCGTAAAATGATAGGCCCTGGGATGGTCAGCCCGGGTGGCCACGACACAACCCGTGATCCGGTTTAATTCACGGCAGATCCCCGGCCGGTCTTTGTCCTCACTGACGCCCAGGACAACCGCCGCGGTTTTGCCGGGAAAAATTTTTAAAAGCGTCTCGGCCAGCTGAAACGCGGACGCCGGAGTATGCGCGCAGTCCAGGACGACGAGGGGGTCATGCTGAATAATTTCCAGCCGGCCCGGCCAGAAAGGATCCCTCAAGCCTTCGTAAACGGCCCTGTCTTCGAGGCTCACGCCGGCCTGCCTGAGGCTTTCGATGATTCCGACGGCGACCGCCGCGTTCACCGCCTGGTGTTCGCCGGCAAGCGGCAATTCCAGACCCGGATAATTGTGTCCCCGGCTGTGGATGTCAATTGTCTGGCCCGTCGGGCCTTGACGGCGGACCCGCCAGTTAATATCCAAACCGACGAAGACGGGGTCGATGGAAAACTGCGCGCACCGGGCGCGCAAGACCTCCCGCGCCTCTTCTTCCTGCGGCGCGATGACCACTTTGGGGCCCGGGCCCTTGATGATGCCACCTTTTTCCGCCGCGATTTGCGCGATGGTGCTGCCCAAAAAAGCCGTGTGCTCCAGACTCACCGGCGTAATCGCGCAGACTTCAGAGGGAGCCGTATTGGTCGCGTCCAGCCGGCCGCCCATGCCCGTCTCCAGGACAACAAAATCCGCCTGCTTGCGATAAAAATAACAAAAGGCCAGGGCCGTGAAAAGCTCGAAGAAACTCAACGCGCCGAGTTCTTCTTCCCGCCGCAAGCGTTCGACCGACGGGCGCATTTCCTCAAGCGTCCGGCACAAGTCTTCTTCGCTGATCATGTCCGGATAGATGTCTTCTTCATCCGCCTTTGGCGGATGAACCCTTGGACAAAAAAGGTCCATCAGGCGGATCCTTTCCCGGTAATTATCCAGATGCGGAGAAGTGTACAGCCCCACCTTGTATCCGGCTTTTTGCAAAACGGTCGCCGTGAAAACACAGGTTGAGCCCTTCCCTTTGGACCCGGCGACATGGATGATCCTTAAATGGTCCTGCGGCTGACCGAGGAGCTCCAGCAGCCGGCGCATGCGTTCCAGCTTAAACGGGGAAATGTTGCGGGGCGGAGGGCATAGTTCAAAATTGATAAAAGAAGCAATATATCGTTGGGCTTCGCCGAAGGTCATGGCTGAACACCGGTTTAATGGCGGAAATGCCGGACGCCCGTCATCACCATCACCATCCCGGCTTTGTCGGCGGCTTTAATCACTTCCTCGTCGGCAACCGAGCAGCCGGTCTGGATGACGGCCGCCACACCGGCCCTGGCGGCCAGCTGGACGTTGTCCGTTTTCGGGATAAAAGCGTCGGAAACAAGGATGGAACCTTTGGCGTTTGTGCCGGCCTGCTGGATAGCCGTGCGGGCCGAACCCACACGGCTGGTCTGGCCGCATCCGATCCCCACCGTCCGGCGGTCCTTGACCAGGACGATGGCGTTGGCCTTGACGCCTCTGATGACTTTCCAGCCGAAGAGCATCGCCTCCCGCTGTTGGCGGGTCGGTTTTTTCCTGGTGACGGCTTTCAGTTCGTTTTCCTGAAGGCCGCGTTCGTCGCGCTGCTGCAGCAGAAGACCACCGTAAACCCGTTTGAAATCCAATCCGCCGTCGGCGACGCGGGCGAAATCCAGTTCGATGAGCCGGAGGTTTTTCTTTTCCGAAAGCATTTTCAAGGCCGCGCCGTCAAAGCCCGGGGCGACCACGCATTCCATAAAACCGCTTTTAAGGACCCGGCGGGCGGTCTCGACGTCGACGCCGCGGTTAAATCCGATGATCCCGCCGAAAGCCGCGCCAGGGTCGCAGCGCCAGGCATTACGGTAGGCCTTGGCCAGGGTTTGGTCTTCAGCGACTCCCGTCGGATTGTTGTGTTTGATGATGACCGCGGCGGGGCGTTCGAAATCCTTGACGAAGTCCAGGGCGGCGTTCAAATCGAGGATATTGTTAAACGATAATTCTTTTCCCCCCACCTGCCTGATGTTCGCCATACCCGCGGCTTGAGCGGCGTCTTTGTAAAAGGCGGCCTGCTGGTGGGGGTTCTCCCCGTAACGCAGGTCCTGGACCTTCAGGAACTGAAGGTCCAGCCGCGCGGGGAAGACCGAGAGCTCCCTGGCCGCGACCCGCTGCTGCAAGAAACCTGCAATCACCCGGTCATAACCGGCCGTGTGCTCAAAGGCCTCCACGGCCAGACGGAACAAGACCGCGTCGGAAAGGAGCCCGCTGTTGTTCTGGAGTTCCTTTAAAATCTCCTGGTAACGCTCCGGGTTGCAGATAACGGCGACGTTCCTGAAATTCTTTGCGGCCGAACGCAGCATCGCCGGCCCGCCGATATCGATGTTGTCTATCGCTTCTTCAAGGGAAACATTTTTCTTTTTGATGACACTTTCAAACGGATAAAGGTTGACCACCACCATATCGATGGGTTCGATCTGGTGTTGGGCGATCTGGGCCATGTGCTCCTTGTTCTCGCGCAGCGCCAGGATCCCGCCGTGGACCTTCGGGTGGAGCGTTTTAACGCGCCCGTCGAGGATTTCCGGGAACCCGGTGAAAGAAGACACTTCCCGCGCGGGGACGCCCGCCTCGTTTAAAAGCCGCGCCGTCCCGCCCGTCGAAATGATCTCCACACCCAGCGCGCGCAACCCTTCGGCAAAGACCGTCAGGCCTTTTTTGTCGGAAACACTGATGAGGGCTCGTCTGACTTTGAGCATAGATATTGGTCACCACGTCACAATGTCACCAAGTCACACGTGTGACCTGGTGACGGGTGACCTTGTGACTTGTTTAATAATTTCCGCAACGAACGCCGGCAGGTCTTCCGGTTTGCGCGAGGTGATGAGGTTGCCGTCGACAACCACCTCTTCGTCCACATAATCGGCGCCCGCGGCCTTCAGATCGTCCTTGATGGCGAAAAAACAGGTGGCCTTGCGCCCGCGCGCGATCCCCGCGGAAACCAGGAGCCACCCCCCGTGGCAGATGGCGGCGACGACCTTGCCGTCGTCATGGACCCGGCGCACGAAAGAAACGACCTTTTCGTAACGGCGCAGGATATCCGGCGCGAACCCTCCGGGGATGATCACCCCGTCGCAATCCTTCGCCCGGACCTCTTCGATGGAGGCGTCGACTTTTACCGGATAACCTTCCTTGCTGGCGTAGACCGGTTTGCTGCCGGTACCGATAATCCTTGTCGCGATGCCTTCTTCCTTAAGCCGCAGGACCGGATACCAGACCTCAAGCACCTGGTAAAGATCTTCGGCGAGGATGGCGATGGGTTTGGGGTTAGACATAAAATTCACTCCTATGTCCTTCCCCCAGCTGATTCATCCCGAAGATATTGATGTTTCGGGATGAATCAAACGCTGGGGTTATTCGCCGCAGCGGCGGCGAATAAAAAAGAGCAAGCATGATTTGGACTCACACTTGCCCTTTTTTTATAATAGGCTGACACGACGCGGATCAGAAAAACTTCTTCTGTCTTTTGCCCTTAAAGCGTTTCTTCTCGGACGGCTTCGTGTAGAACCGTCTTTCCTTGAGCTCCATCATAAAGCCGTCTTTCTGGCAGGCCCGTTTGAAAATCTTCATGGCCTTCTCGAAGCTGTGGGGGTCCTGGATCTTTACTTCGATCATAAATTATTCACCGCCTTATCACATGAATTTTGTTCAGGGCCCGCGGCCCTGTGTTTAAAGACAAGTTATTATAGTATAAGATGTTAAAATGTAAACACTTTTATATCGCCCTGTCAGTTACGTTTTAAAAGTGAACAGTTGAAAAAGGCGGCATACTTTATCCAAAAACAGGAGGATAAGGTATGGCCAAACACATCCACAAACGGTTCACAGATGAACAGGTCAAAGATCTCATGAAACGTTACGAAACCGGCGAAA
>JACRHQ010000054.1 GCA_016217585.1 Candidatus Omnitrophota bacterium
GCGCCGGGGCCGGGACGGAATTTACCATTACAATCCACGAAGGACGCAAGCGCCAGATCCGGCTGATGGTCGCGCACGTCGGTAAAAAGGTCGTTTACTTGCAGCGCGTCGCGCAGGGGCCGCTGCGGCTCGGCGACCTGAAGGCCGGCCGCTGGCGGGAGTTAACGCAAAACGAGGTCCAAAGTTTAGAAAAAATTCCGGCCGGCCGATAGGTTCCCGCGGGTTTCCCGCGGGAACAATCCGGGTCCGGGCCGGTTCAGGTAAAAAAGAATGGTCACTCTTAACAATCTGACAATGGGATTTTCCCAGCGGACGCTGTTCAAGGACGTCTCGCTGAGCATCTTCAAGAACGAGAAGATCGGGCTGACCGGCCCCAACGGGGCGGGCAAGACGACCTTGTTCTCGATCATTCGCGGAGAGATGGAACCGGTCGCCGGGTCCGTGCAGGTCCAGAAAAATATCCACATCGGCTACCTCCCGCAGGAAGCGCATTTTGAATCCACGAAGACCGTGATGGAGGAGATCACCGAGGGCGACGAGCGCATCGCCGCCCTGATGGAGGAAAAGCGCAAGCTCGAAGACGCCGGCAAGGCGGACGCGCCGCGCTACGGCGATATCCTCGAGCAGCTCGAAGGGCTGGGCATTTACGACCTGGAACACACGGCCGAAAAGATCCTCGCCGGGCTGGGTTTCAAGGAAACGGATTTCCACCGGCCCGTCACCGAGCTAAGCGGCGGCTGGCAGATGCGCGTGCTTCTGGCCAAATTGCTCGCGTGTCCGTTCGACCTGCTGCTCCTCGACGAGCCCACCAACCACCTGGACCTGGAGGCGACGCGTTGGCTGAAGGATTTCCTGAAGAATTACGACGGGGCGTTTGTCCTGATCTCCCACGACCGCGTCTTGCTCAACGAGGTCACCAATTACACGATCATCCTGGAAGGGTCCCAGATGACCAAACTCCGGGGCAATTACGAGACGTACGAGGAGCAGAAGGGGATCCAGAAAAAGACCCTGGAGAAGCAGCAGAAGGTCATTGAGAAAAAGCGCGATCAGCTCGAACGCTTTGCCCAGCGGTTCCACGCCCAGCCCAACCGCGCCTCGGCGGTGCGCAACAAACGCAAGATGCTCGAACGCCTCGAACAGGTCGATGTGCCCCAGGAACACAAAAGTATCGGTGAATTTGAATTTGCCGGCGTCCGCCAGGGCGGTTACGTGGTCGCCCGCGCGGAGAAGATCGGCAAATCCTACGGCGAGCGGCGCGTTTATCACGGCCTGGACCTTGAGATCATCCGCGGACAGAAGATCTGCCTGGTCGGGCCCAACGGCGCCGGTAAATCGACGCTGCTGAAAATGCTCGCCGGCGTTTTGCCGCCGGATTCCGGCGCCATCCAGTACGGCCACGAAGTGGACGTCGGATATTTTTCGCAGAAACGCCTCGATGTTCTTGAACCCAGCCGCCAGGTCCTGGATGAGCTGATGATCTCCGCGCCGCAAGGCACCCCCATGTTAAAGGCCAGAAGCCTTCTGGGGCTGTTTAATTTTCACGGGGACGACGTGTTCAAACAGGTCAAGGTCCTCTCCGGCGGAGAAAAGAGCCGCCTGATCCTGGCGAAGCTTCTGATCAACCCGCCCAACTTCATGTGCCTGGATGAGCCCACGACCCATCTGGACGTCGACGGGGTCAAGGCCCTGACGACGGCGTTCCAGGAATTCGGCGGGACGCTGTGTTTCATCAGCCACGACCTGTATTTCATCAAGGAGATCGCCACGAGCATCGTGGAAATCCAGAACGGGCAGCTGAGAACGTATTTGGGAGGGTTGGATTATTATCTGGAAAAAAGACGCGAACAAGCCGCGCAAGAGCAAAGCGCCGGCCGGAGGCTCCTCCCCCGAGGGGGACCTATGGCTGCGGGGAGCAAAGATACGGAAGCCAACCGTAAAAAGAACAAGGAGAAATCGGCGAAGTCCCAGGACGCCTCGATGCCGCCGCATCTGAAGGAACTGCACGACCGCCATAAGGCGGCCTTAAAGAGGATCAGCTCCATCAGGGACGAGATCAAGGCGCTGGAGCAGGAGCGCAGGGACCTGGAGACGGAGAGTTACATCAAAAGCCGCAGCCTTTCCGAAGCGTTCGGCAGGGACCCGGCGCTGCTGAAAGAATACGGCCAGCGGCTGAAGACGATCCAGGCCCGGATGCGCGAGATTGAAAGCACTCTTAAAAAGCTTGAGGAAGAAAAGGATAGAATTGAGAAAGCGTGATATGATGATTGCAAAATATACAACGGTTTCCGGATATCCGCGTACCCGGATACCCGGGTATCCGGATTTCCCAGTCCCGGATCACCGGATCACCGGGTATTCCCTTATGACTCTCTTTCGAATTTTTCTTTTAATGTTTATTGTGGTGCTGCTCACCGGTTGCGCCAAGCTCCAGTACATGGACCAGCTTTTGACCCTTAAGGCTGTTTCCGACGAGCAAACGCAGATGGGCAAAGAGATCGAACGTCAGGACGCGCGGTTCGAGCGGCTTGTCGCCGCCGTTGAAGAAGGTTCGATCGGCAAGTATAAAGATCAGAAAAGTGTTCAGCACAGCTTCGGCGATCCGGTCTACGTTACACAAGCCGACGGGCTGGATGTCTGGGTCTACCGCTACGCCGCGCAATTTTTTGATTCGCCCAAGGTTTATCTCTATTGGGACCAATCCGGGCAGCTAGTTCAGTGGAAATATGAGGAGGGCCAAAGCAATGGGAAAATCAAGCAAGAAGCCGCGTCAAAAATTTGACCCCAAGAAGTTCAGCGCCCCGGAAGGGCCGCCCGTCAAGAAAGAGAAGGACTGGTCGTTTGAAGATATCGCGCGCTCTAAAACTCATCGGCATTAACGATGGACCGCGGGACGAAGACCAGTCTTCTCCAAATCTACCAAAAGTTATATAAAGAATTCGGCCCGCAGCACTGGTGGCCGGCGCGGACGAAGTTCGAGGTCATCGTCGGCGCGATCCTGACGCAGAACACCAACTGGGGCAACGTCGAGAAAGCCATCCAGCGCCTGAAAGCGGCAGGGGTTCTCTCCGGGCGCGCCCTGCGCGATATCCCTGATGCGAAACTCGCCGCGCTCATCAAACCCGCCGGATATTTCAACGTCAAGGCCCGCCGTCTCAAGAATTTCATCCATTTCTTCTTCGCGGAATATCGCGGCGACCTGAAGGCCATGGGGCGCGAGGACTGGCCGAAGCTGCGGGAAAAACTGCTCGCGGTCAACGGCATCGGGACGGAGACGGCGGACTCGATTTTGCTTTACGCGCTGGACAAACCCGTTTTTGTCGTCGACGCGTACACCAAACGGTTCCTTTACAGGCATAATTTGGTTGACCATAAGGTCGATTATCATCGGGTGCAGGAATTGTTCATGTCGGCCTTCGACCATGACGTCGCGATGTTTAACCTGAAAAAAGCGTGAAAACGGCTATTTTTTAGTTAGCCTCGACGAGACCCCTCGCGAGGCGGTTTGCAAAAACGAAATTTTTCGGGTAGCTTCAAACGGGAGACCCGGGTAAAGGCCGC
>JACRHQ010000055.1 GCA_016217585.1 Candidatus Omnitrophota bacterium
CGGCAAGACGATCCGCATGTATTCCTGCGGGGTCACCGTCTACGACCGCTGCCACATCGGCCACGCCCGCAGCCTGTATGTCTTTGATGTGATCCGCCGGTATCTGAAATACCGCGGCTACGACGTGAAGTTCGTGCGCAATATCACCGACGTCGACGACAAGATTATCAACCGCGCCCGGGAGACGAAAAAAAGTTTTGAGGACGTCGTCAGGGAGAATATCGCCGCCTATTACGAGGACCTCAAGGGCCTCGGCGTCGAGCGGGCCGACGTGGAGCCGCGGGCGACGGAAAATATCCCGGAGATGGTCGCCGCCATCGAAGGGCTCATCCGCAAAGGGTTCGCCTACGAGGCCGGCGGCGACGTCTATTACGACGTGCGCAAGTTCGGGGGATACGGCCGGCTTTCGGGCCAGAGCGTGGACAGGATGCTCGAGGCGGTGCGCATCGAGGCCGACGAAAAGAAAAAAGACCCGCTTGATTTCGCCCTTTGGAAAAAATCGAAAGAAGGCGAGCCCGCGTGGGACAGCCCGTGGGGCAAGGGACGCCCCGGCTGGCACATCGAATGTTCCTGCATGAGCCTCAAGCACCTGCATTGTGAAACGCTGGACATCCACGCCGGCGGGCGGGATCTCATTTTTCCCCACCACGAGAACGAGATCGCCCAGGCCGAACCCTTGACGGGCAAACCCTTCGCCAAATACTGGATCCACCACGGGCTTTTAACCATCCAGGGGCAGAAGATGGCCAAGTCGCTGGGGAATTTCATCACTGTCCAGGACGCGCTGAAAAAATACAGCGCCGATGAATTAAAATTGTTCTTCCTCTCCTCGCATTACGCGAGCCCGATTGATTTTACCGAAGGGACACTGCTGGACGCGCGCAAGGCCCTGGAACGCTTCGATATCCTGTTTTGGAAGGCTTATCAAATGTTGCAGGGCAAAAAAGCGGTGGAGCCCGTCGAGGCTGAATTTATCACCCAGCACCGTGGTGAGTTTATCGAAGCGATGGACGATGATTTCAACACGCCCAAGGCCCTGGGGTGCCTGTTCGATTTTATCAATGATACCAATAAATTCATCGATACCGCGCCCAAAGACAGTAATTATCTGGAAATTGTGTACCGGGCGGTGGATACCATCGAGAATTTATCCCGGAATATTTTCGGGTTGTTTCTCCAAGAGAAAGACGCGGATTTAACCGTTGAACAGGAGCGGCTCCTCCAGGAGCGCAAGTATGCCAGAAAGCAAAAAAATTTCAAGCGTTCGGATGAAGTCCGGGAGCAGCTTAAAACGCTCGGCATCATTGTCGAAGACACCAAGGACGGGCAGGTGTGGCGGTGGGCGTGAAAGGTAAATTCATCACATTCGAGGGGTCCGAAGGCTCGGGGAAAAGCACCCAGATCGAACTGGTCCGCCGGTATTTGAAGAAAAAGAAACGCAAAGTCCTGTTCCTGCGCGAGCCGGGAGCGACCGGGATCGGCGAACAGGTCCGCCGCATTCTTCTGGACGTCGGCAGTTCCGGGATGGGCGATGAATGCGAGACGCTTCTTTACATGGCGGCCCGGGCGCAGCTGGTGCGCGAGCGGATCATCCCGGCGCTGCGTCAAGGGATGGTCGTTCTTTGCGACCGTTTTCTGGACTCGACGATCGCGTACCAGGGTTACGGCAACGGTGTCGACATCGGATGGATCCGCCGGCTCGGGCGGTTTGCGACCGGCGGCGTCACGCCGGACCTGACGTTTGTGTTCGATATCGAGGCCGGCAAGGGGTTGCGGCGGATAAACCGCGCCAAAGACCGCATCGAACGGCGCAGCATCCTGTACCATAACCGCGTGCGCCGGGGATACCAGGCGCTGGCCCGCCGGGAACCCGGGCGGATCAAGCTGGTCAAAGTCAACGGCGGCAAAGAAGAGATTCATTTGATCGTGCGTAAACACATCGATAGTTTATTGGGTTGACAACCCAACGAACCCAAACAACTCAGATGGATATTCAATTCAACGAAAATGTTTTAAAACGTTTCGCCGCTCTGGAGCAAAAGGGACAGCTGGCGCACGCGTATCTTTTTACCGGCCCGGCGTATATCGGCAAAGGCGCGACGGCGCTCGCGGCGGCCCAATTCTTAAACTGCGGACACAAAGACAACGCCGGCGGAAAATATTTCTGCGGGGAGTGTCCGTCCTGCCGCAAGGTCCTCTCGGGCAACCACCCCGACGTCCATGTCCTGGAAGGCGCCCCGGGCCAGACGATCAAGATCGATGAAATCCGTGAGCTGCTGGCCCAAAGCCGTCTGCGGCCGTTTATGGCCGAGCGAAAAATCTTTATTATCCACCACGTCGAGAATATGACGATCGAAGCGGCCAACGCCCTGCTAAAGACGCTGGAAGAACCGACGGCCAGCAGCTTGCTGATCCTGACCAGCGCCGTTCCCGAGAGAGTCCCGGAGACGGTCAAATCCCGTTGTCATACCATGCCTTTTCTGCCTTTGTCACGGCGGGAGCTCGCGGCAAGGCTGGTCCGGCATTATCAGGAAGAAGACGGCGCGGCGCATTTTCTGGCGTATTTTGCCGAAGGGTGTCTGGGCAAGGCGCGCCGGCTTAAAGAAAGCGGCATCAAGCAAAAGAGGGACGAAATCATCGACCGTTTTATCCTGGGCCGGGAGAGAGAGCCGCTTATCAAGGAAGTGGCCGCCGACAAGGAGAAGACCAGGGTATTTCTCGATGTCCTTTTGAGCTGGGTCCGGGATTGTCTCCTGGTCAAGTCCGGGGCCGGGGACAATCGGCTTGTGAACGCCGACCGTGTCCGGGACATCCGGGGGTTCCAGCGGCAGTTTTCCTTCGCGGACCTGGCCGCCCTGCACGCGGAGCTCGTCCATACTTGCCGGTTGCTTCTGGAGAACCTCAATGTTAAAATACCGCTGATGATTATCGGAGAACGATTATGGGCCAGATAGTTCAAGTCCGTTTGGGGGAATACCGGGAGGTCGAGTATTTTGACCTCCATGGCGTCGACTGCGACCGCGGCGATTACGTGGTCCTGGAAGTCGAGCGCAATTCGGAGTTCGGGCATGTCGTCTCCAGAACAGGCGCCGGGTGTGCGACCAAAGCGGAGGGCAAGGTGAGCGGCCGGGTCCTGCGCAAGGCGACCGAAGGCGACCTCAAGCAGATCGCCAACAACCGCGCGAAGGTGCAGGACGCCATCGATAACTGCGTGCGCAAGATCAACGAGCGCAAGCTCCAGATGAACATCGTCAAGGCCGAGTACACCTTTGACGGCAGCAAGATTCTCTTTTTTTTTCTGGCCGACGGCCGCGTGGATTTCCGCAACCTCGTCAAGGACCTGGCGAAGGTCTTCCGCGTGCGCATCGAGCTCAAGCAGATCGGCGTGCGCGACAAGGCGAAGATCATCAGCGGCTACAGCATCTGCGGGCGCGAGCTGTGCTGCGCCTCGTACATGAAAGGTTTCCACGCGCTTTCGATCAAGATGGCCAAGGAGCAGGGGCTGCCCCTGAACCCCTCGCGCATCTCCGGGGTCTGCGGCCGGATCAAATGCTGTATGGCCTACGAGTTCCAGGTGTACAGGGAATTCTCCAGAAACCTGCCCCATATCGGCGATAAAGTCACCCTGCCCGACGGAAAAGGCAAGGTCATCGACGTCAATATCCTCAAGCGCCTGGTGGTCGTTGACCTGGGCGAAGGCAAGATCGTCAAGACCGTCTTCGCCCGCGAACCGGCCGCGGCCGGCGTGCCGCGCAGGGACTTTACGCCCGTCCCGGACGCCAAAGAAGACCCGGCCCAAGACCCGGATTCGCTGGACTCCCTGCCTGCGGATGAGCACTGACCCCAACGACTACCTCAACCAAGCACTGGCCGTTTTATTGTTTCATTCTTGTTACATGTGTAACAGATTTGTTACACAATTTTGGTAACACCGGACATTGCCGCGGTTGGCCGGCGAATTCGGTCGGTGCCGACGGAATTGGAATTCAACCGGTACCGGTTGAATTTGAATCGCCCGGGGGCGGAAGGGAAATTTGGCAGTCGTCTGCCGGATTCGTCAGGCGCCTGAC
>JACRHQ010000056.1 GCA_016217585.1 Candidatus Omnitrophota bacterium
AAACGCTTGTCGAGCGCGTTGAAAACAGCGGCGGCCACCCTTCGTTTGGCCGTGCTGCTCAAGGAAGATATTTCGACTCTGACCGTCGACGGGCTGACCTCATCAAAAAAAATGCCCACCTCGGTGGTATCCACATTGCCGATAATGCCTATAACCACGATATGCTTCTGACGCGGGTCTTTCAAAAAGACATCAAAAAATTTTTCCCCGGCGGCGGGTTTTTGTTCCTGCCCCGGCAGGATCCCTTTCCCTCCTCCAGACGTATTCTTCGCTTCCTCTTCCCGTTTTGCCTTGGCCTCTTGCTCTTGTTCCGTGCGCGCCAGGCTCAAAACCGCTTCATAACACTCGACAAAACTGCACGTATAGGTCTTGCGCAAGCCCTCCGGTCGACCCGCTTCCAAAGCGGTCGTCGAGGTCCCCCAGATTACTTTGAACGGTTCAGCCAGCCGGGCGCACCCGGCCGTCGTGATGATCAACGCCATTAAAGAAATATGTAAAGCACGGGATCGCATAAAGGAATATTATAACAAAAACCTGTTAATTGGCAACGGCGGCTTTCGTGAGGTCGTCAATCTGGATTTTAAAATCTTCGCAGATCTTCTCAAGCCCCAGCGCCTGGGCCCGTTGTTTGGTCAGTTCGTACTGCAGGACTTTTTCCTTTTCCAGCAAATACGCGTTGAAATCCCTGGTCTTCCCGAGGTTCTGCTCGAGGGCGACCCTCGCCTGAATCAGGTGGTCGCGCTCCTGATTAAATTCTCCCACTTTCTCCAGCGCCTGCGCGAGCTGTTTGCCGAGGACCTCCTCCTGGATGCGGTCGCTCTCGCTTTTTTGCGCCTCTAAAAGGCGGGCCATGTCGCTGGCTTCGTTTAATTTCTGGTTGTTGACCTTCTGCATCAACTCGATATCCTTCTGAAGCCGTTGCATCTGCCGCTCGTGCTCACCCGCCTGGGCCAGAAGGTTTGCGTGTTCAGCGGTCAACTGTTCCCGCTCGGCCTGCCAATGCGTCTGCTGGTTTAAAGCGCCGTCTCTCGCCTCGCCGAGTTCTTTCGTGAGTAGATCCATCCTGGTGATCTCCTGCCGGAAGTCCTGTATTTTGGCATCTTCTTCCGCCTTGAGACGATCACACAAAAGACGCATCTCTTCGACCTGCGCGGCTAACCGGCCGGATTCGGACTCTCTCTGTTCTATCTGTTTTTTGAACTTGCCGTTTTCCTGCGTAAGGCCGGCAATCGCCTGCTGGTCGGCCGCGGCCCTGGCCGCCGCGCGATCTTGCAGGGCGTGTAATTCCTGCTCCAGGCCCGTGACACGGGTCTGGAGCAGTTCCGTGTTGTCAGGGATCCGGGACAGCTCCACCGGTTTTGCCGCGACCAGCGTACCAGGAACAACTGCCCCATGGTCCGGTCTGGACAAAAGCGAAGGTGTTTCCTCGCGCAAACCCTTGATATAATAAACTATCCCACCGATAAACACAACCACGGCCGCAATCATCAAAAGATAACTGATCATCGCTTTGCCTCCCTTATTGGCACATCACCAATATCGATGACTTTCAAGATACCCCGCGTAATCGGCCACGGCCTCCTCAAGCGGCATAAAATCCCGGGCATATCCTGCCTGGCGCAACCTGGTCATATCCGCCTGGGTAAAATACTGATAACGCTTTTCGAGGTCTGTGGGCATGTCGACGTACCGGATGTCCGGCGGTTTCCCGGCGGCGGCGAATAACGCGCCGGCGAGGTCGTTCCAGGCGCGCGCCTCTCCGGTACCCGCGTTAAAGATGCCGTTGATCCCCGGGTGATCAAAGAAAAAAAGGACAATGTCCACCGCGTCCTTGACGTAAATAAAATCCCGCTTCTGCTCGCCGTCCTTGTAATCTTTCCGGTACGATTTGAACAGCTCCATGCGGCCTTCTTCGGCCACCCGCTGGTACGCCTTGGCCACGACGCTGCGCATGTCCCCCTTGTGGTATTCGTTCGGCCCGAAGACGTTGAAAAATTTCAGACCCGCCATTTTATCCGCCAGGCCGTGGTCCAGCACCCACAGGTCAAAATCCTGTTTGGACTGGCCGTAGAGGTTCAGCGGCCGCAAACGGCGGGTGGTCGCCTCATCGTCCTTGTAGCCGGCGGCCCCGTCCCCATAGGTCGCCGCCGAGCTCGCGTAGATCAACCGCACGCCGTGTTTCACGGCCCATTGCGCCAGGGCGCGGGTATACTCAAAATTATTCTGGCGGAAATATTGCGCGTCCTGCAGGGTCGTCGAGCTGCAGGCCCCCATATGGATCACGGCCTCCACGGACGGATCAAACTCATCTCGGGAGACCGACTCAAGAAAAACCCTTTTATCGTAATATCGCGCGTAACGCTTGTGCGCGATATTCTGCTCTTTCGCCTCATTGATATGGTCGACCAGGACAAGGTCCTCCCGGCCGCGCTCATTGAGTTTGGCGACGATACAACTCCCGATAAATCCGGCCGCGCCGGTCACAACGATCACGGTGATGCGCTCCTTGGCTCAATCCGTCCTTACAACGGTCTCCTCTTGTCCGGAAACAATAAAATGTCCGATATCCTTGCCGATATCGTAACCGAGCTGCTTATGGTCTTTTTTCCGCGGGTCGCCCCGTGCCTCGTCGGTAAATACAGCGACATTCTTCTGTGAGGAGGATTGGATCACCCGGCCCTCGACTTGCAACGAAATCCGCCGTTTCTGAAACATCCACCGGCTCAACCGCGAAGGCCGGCCGACCCCGGTCACATAACCGCTCACAACCCAATCCGCCTCCCGGGCGCGGTCGGGGCCGAGGATCTCAAAAAGCGCCCCCCTCTCCTTCATCGCCTCGGCGATACCCTTGACCGTCATTAAAGCGATCTTGTCCAGTTCATCGTCGGCCGTGACATTGACCCCCGCCTTGAACGGGACAATGAAGACCTTCCCCCCTTGCCGTAACAGCTGACCGTCGAGGATTTTTCCCGTCCGGACCCATGCCGGCTGGCCCAAAGGGCCCTGGGCCGCATTCACAGCCCCGGAGGTATCCTGCCGCGCATGAAACCACGCGCACCCCGGACAAAGCGCAATAATCACCAGAGCCGCCGCTATCCCATTTTTTTTCATGATTAACTGGATTCTAACATAGCCCCGGCGGGGCCTCAAGGGAATTACCCAAAATCTGCCCGGCACAGCCGACGGGAATCCTGTGTCAGGCTGCGAAGCCGTTGCGTAACGCGGGGGGTGATCTCTTCGCGTGTCAGCCGCCAGCGCCAGTTGCCTTGGATCGTGGCCGGTTTATTGAAACGGGCCTCCTGGCCAAGCCCCAGCACGTCCTGCATCGGCACAATAGCGGTGTCCGCCTTCGAACGCATGGCCAACTCCACGAACGCCCAGGGAATATCCGCCGGTTCAAGGTGGCGGCCGAGATAAGCAAAAAGGTTCTCTTTCTCTCCGGGTGTCGCCTCGTTCTCAAACCATCCCCGGACGGTATTGTTGTCGTGCGTCCCCGTATAAACCACGCAATGCTGTTCGAAGTTATGCGGCAGATACGGGTGTTTCTGCAAATCTTCTCCAAAGGCAAAAAGCAGGACCTTCATGCCCGGGAGGTCATACTTGCGCATCAGCGCGCGGACATCGTCGGTGATGACACCCAGGTCTTCAGCGACCAGCGGCAGTTTTTTAAAACTCTTTTTCAAGGTATCAAAGAAATCTTCCGTCGGGACGTTCATCCATTTCCCTTTGGACGCGAGCGGTTCCTGGCTGGGGATCTCCCAGTACTGGACAAAGCCGCGGAAATGGTCGACGCGCACGTAATCGTAAAGCTTGAGGTTATGACGCAACCTCTCGACCCACCAGGCGTAACGGGATTCTTTTAATCTGCGCCAGTTGTAAACGGGGTTGCCCCAGCGCTGGCCCGTCGCGCTGAAATAATCGGGCGGCACACCCGCGACCCCGACGGGACGATAACGCTCATCGACCTTGAAATGACGCGTGTCCGCCCAGGCATCGGCGCTGTCCCAGTTGACATAGATCGGCATATCCCCGATGAACTCGATGCCGCGGCCGCGGCAATACTCCCGCAGCTGTCCCCATTGGCGGAAAAAGATAAACTGCAAGAACTCGGCCCGCTCGATCTGGGCGCCGAAGCTGTACTCAAAATCCTGGAGCGCTTCCCCTTTTCTTTCCTTCAAGGCCCTGGGCCAATCCGTCCAGACAGCGCCGTCCTGATGATCTTTAACGGCGACGAACAGGGCGTAGTCGCGCAACCAGGCGGCGTTGTTTTTGCGGAAATCCCCGAATTCCTTCTCCAGCCGCCGGCTGCTTCGAAATTTTTCATGGGCCCTGCGCAAAATCTTGCGTTTATAATCCATGACGGTACCGTAATCCGTACAGGCTGAAGGGAAATCCGGCCGTTCGCGTAAATCCAGGGCAGACAACAACCCGTCCCTGACCAACAGTTCGGGGCTGATGAAAAGGACATTCGCCGCGAATGCCGAAAAGCTGCTGTAGGGGGAATGGTGGCAGGCCGGATCCGTCGGATTAAGCGGAAGCACCTGCCATAAACTCTGGCCGGCCCGGTGCAGGAAATCGGCGAACCAGTACGCGCCCGGCCCCAGGTCTCCGATGCCGAATTTCGAAGGCAGGGAACTGATATGCAAAAGGATACCGCTTCGCCGCTGGTCTGTATTCATCAATATACCGGATTGCCGTTTCTGTTGTTCCCGCTTAACGGATAAGGATGTCATAAAAAACGCCGGATAAAACAGCCATGCCGCTGATCACCGCGAGATACAGCCAAAGGATTTTCCAGCCGAACTGTTTTTTCACGACCAGGATCGTGGCATAACTCGTGACGGGTCCCACGATAAGATAAGTCATCGCCTGGCCGTGGCTCATCCCGCTTTTGATCAGGGCGTCGGCCAGAGGGACGCTCGCCGTCGAACAGGTGTAATCGATCAGCCCGAAAAAAAGGATAAAAATATAACCGACAACCCCGGTTAAATAGGTGTGGATAAAACCCTGGATCGGTGCGGAGACGACCACCAGGCTCGCGACAGCGATCCCCAGAAGGATCTGCGCGCCGATCTCCCTGGGCATGGTGATAAACGCGTACTTCAGGACCTCCTTCATCCCGCCGGGAAAAGACGAAACCCGGGATGCGGGGTCTTCGTCCGTACCGCCTTCACAACATCCGCCGGATCGAGGGAACGCGGCCCCATCGCCCGGCGGTATCTTCATCCGGTCGCCGATAGCGCCCATGACCAGCCCGATCAGGATCACCGCAAAAAAAATAAAGACCGTAAAAGTAAACCCCAATAACTTCCAGCAGACAACCAGGGCCGAAACCGAGGTCGCCGGTGTCGCGACCAGAAACGCGAGGACGGCACCGAGGCTGGCCCCTTTGCGTCGTAACGTCAGGGCGACCGGCAGAGTGCCGATGCAACAAAGCGGCAAGATGACCCCCACGACCGAGGCGAGAGCGATCGACCGGAACCCCTTCTCTCCCAAGTGCCGTTCCACCATGGCGGCGGGGATGAATTGATGCAACAACCCGCCCAGAAGAAACCCGACGGCCAGGATAAGCCATAATTCCCGGAGATAATGGACGAAGGTATAAAAGAATTGGTTTAAAAAATCCATGGCTGGCAGGGTCGATCACCCCCTGGATTCCGGAGGACCGGTTTTAACGATGTCTCTTTCATCGTAGATCTCGCCGAACAGCTCTTCCAGGACGTCTTCCATGGTGACCACGCCGACGTCCTTGCCGTGCGAGTCCTGCACGATGAACAGATGCTGGTTATACGCCTGGAATCTTTCCAGCAGGGCGTCCGCCTTGATGAGCCAGTTGACGAAGACAGGCTTGGTCATAAAATCCCGGACGCGGGCATGATAATTGTCCTTGGCTATTTCGGCAAGCAAGGTGCGCTGCTGGACGGTCCCCACGATGTCTTGCGGGTCTTTATCGTAAACCGCGATGCGGCTGAAGCGCGAGCTTATAATGGCGTCCTTGAGTTCTTCCAGCGTCTTGTCCGCCGGCAGGGCGTAGATCTGGTCGATGGGCCTCATGATCTGGGCGGCCCGCACGTCGTTAAGTTTAAAGACGCGGCCGCAAAGGACCTCTTCATCGATTTCAACGGTCCCTTCCACACTGCCCAGCTGCAACATGATCCTGATCTCCTCTTCCGTGACCCTGGGGTGAAGCGGTTGTCCGGCGAGAAACGGCTTTGTCAGGCGCAGGACAATGTCGATCACCGGACGCAGGGCCCACAATATCCACCGCAGGGGTTTGGCGAAAAACAGGGATAACGGGACCTTGTACCGCTCGCCGATTGTTTTGGGGATGACCTCACCGCCGACAATGATGCTGAAGGTCATCACCGTGGAGACAACGCCCAGCCACTGGTTGCCGAAGCGCAAAACCACCTGTTCTCCTATGAAAATGGACCCCACAATATTAATGGCGTTGTTCAAGATAACGATGCAGGCCAGGGTATGCGAAATATTTTCCTTGATATACAGAAGGTCTTTGGCGTTCCTGCGGTTTTGCTCGTACAGGATCCTGGCGCGGATCAAAGGCAGGCTTAAAACGGCGGCCTCGGCCATTGAACACAGCGCCGAGGCAAAAATAACACTGAAAAATAGAATAAGGACGGAGATCATGGACGGTGTTACCACGTAATAATGGGCTTATTATAACGACCGGCAAGATAATTTGCAAACGATCCTTGAACTATAATCCGGTGATATACAGTGATCCGTTTGCGGACAGATACGGGGCGGGAAATTCCGGCTGCCGGCCAAAGGGAGCCGCGGTCTGCGTTTCCTTTTGCACAAGGGCATAACCGGCGGCGGTGATTTCCTGGAGATTGATAACGGCGGTTGGCTTGCACAGATAATACCCCTGGCCCGCGTCCACCCCCAGGTCGATGAGGACCTTGAGGTCTTCCTTGCGCTCAACGCCTTCGGCCACGGACAGGATCCTGTTCTCTTTGCAAAAAGCGACGATGAACTTGACGACGCTGCGCTTGAACGGGTCGTTCTCCAGATTGTTGACGATATGACGGTCGATCTTGACCACCTCCGGCCGGGTCGCCACGATCGCCTCAAGGCTCGCGTACCCGCCGCCGACGTCATCGACCGCGAATTTAAAACCGTATTCACGGTAGCGGGCAAGATATTCATAGAAAATCTTGAAATCGGAAATAGCCGAACGCTCCGTGATCTCCAGGATGACATTATCAACGTCCACCGCCCCTGCGTCGAAAAGGGACTCAATGACGCTGAATTTCTGGCCTTCCACCAGACAGGGGTTGCAATTGAGGAACAACTTTTTATCGCCTATGAATTCAGAAGCGCCGGCCACGGCTTTTTTCCAGGAAACCATCTCGAGGTCATGGTAGCATCCGAAGCGGAGCGCACATTTAAACAAGAGCTCCGGATTGGAAAGCGCGCCGTCCTTTGAAGCCGGGAGATGCCCCAACGCCTCGAATCCCAACAACGCAAAAGGATTAAGGAGAAAAATCGGCTGGAAAAACGGGACGATCAGTTCCTGGTCAACGATCTGGCGGATTTCGCAAATAATGCCCTGATCGTCGCGCGGGACCAAAGGGCCGTCTGAAGAAACGGCCCGACGGCGCATCACCGCCTCCATGCGCGCCACGAGCTCCTCATACTCAAAAGGTTTCGTCAAATAGTCGTCCGCGCCCAGATAAAGTCCCTCCACGATATCTTCCGAAAATAATTTGGCGCTTAGAATGATGATGGGGATCTGTTTGGTCGTGCGGTTTTCCCGAAGCTTGCGGCAAACATCGAATCCGCCGCAATCGGGCAGGATAAGGTCAAGAAGGATCACATCAAAGGTATCGGAGATTTTTTCGAAAACCTCCCGGCCGCAGTGCGCGACCGCCACGTCGTAGCCGCGCGTTTCCAGGAGCATGGAAAGGGTTTGGGTTATGGCATGATCGTCATCGACAAGCAAAATACTTTTTCGGTTATTTGCTTTCTTGATCATATCTATAAAAATTATAACCTTTCCTTCCCCCGCGTTCCAGAGGAAACTTGAGCTATGCCAAAATTTCCGGGATTGTCTCAAGGAACAGAACTGTTGACACACAACCAGTTACATAATCCCGGCCGGCTTCGCCGAAAGCGCTTTTATTTTTCGAAACGGCCCGGACTTTCTCAAAGGCGTAAAAACGATCTAACTGCGATATAATTTTTCTTGTCTGACAGGCAACCGCTTTCAGACGGCTTGAGGCTGACCTGAATCTTTCCGGCGATATTCGGCGAAAAGATATTCTATCCGGTCTTCTTTGTGCCTCTGCGACGCGGACGTTTGATAAAAACAGTCCGCAAACGGCGGGAAAAACGTGTCGCAAGGAAAGGAGTGCAGAATTTGCGTGGAAAAAATCATCCGGCATCCTTTTAAACGGACGGCCTGTTCGTAAATCTGCGCGCCGCCGATGACAAAAACCGTTTCGCATGTTTTACGGATTCCTTTTTCATCCAGAAGTTCGAGCGCCTGCGCGAGGCCGCCGGCTTTCATGACGCCTTCCGGCAGCCGCAGTTGTTCATTCCGGGTAATAACAACATTGATGCGTCCGGGCAGCGGACGGAACGGATCCGGCAAGGAATCCCAGGTCCTGCGCCCCATGATAACCGCGTTACGCTTATTCTTGTCGCGGGTCGTGGTGGTCATTTCCCTGAAATGGCGCAGGTCGCCTTTTAACTGCCAGGGGATCCGGCCGTCTTTGCCGATACCTCTGTCGGGGTCCATGGCGACGATAATATTAAAGGGGGTCATACGGCGATGGGGAATTTGATAAAGGCGTCGTGCTGATAATTGAGCAGCTGGATATCTTCAAAGGCGATCTCAAAAAACGGCTTTCGGGCGACGCGTAACTGCGGCAAGGGCCTGGGGACACGCTTAAGCTGCTCTTTTAGGCCGTCGACATGGTTCAGATAAATATGGGCGTCGCCCAGCGTATGGACAAAAATCCCGGGGGTCAGGCCGCATTCCTGCGCGACCAGGGACAATAAAAGCGCGTAGCCGGCGATATTAAACGGGACGCCAAGCGCCACATCGGCCGAGCGCTGGTAAAGCTGGCAATCCAGGCGTCCGTCGGCCGCATAAAATTGAAAAAAAGCGTGGCACGGCGGCAGGGCCATGCG
>JACRHQ010000057.1 GCA_016217585.1 Candidatus Omnitrophota bacterium
AAGCCCCCAAGCCGCTGATGCCGCTAAAAAACATATCATGAGTTTATTAGATTTGAGTTTAAACCTTCCTTTGAACGCTCGATCCGGCAACTGCCTGACAGAGAAAAACTGGAGATCAAAGAAGTCGCTATCCAGCTGGTCGATATATTGTCCCGTGACCAGCATATATCCAAAGGTGTTGGATTAAAGCGGCTGCGGGGCGATTTCTGGGAGGCGCGCAAAGGGATCAAGGTGAGGGTTCTCTTTCGTTGGCAGGGGGACTTGGCGGAATTTGTCCTCGCGGGGAACCACGACGACATTCAACGATTTCTTAAAAACGTCTGATAAACCTACGCGCAATGACCTCATTTCAGAAAAAAATCATGAAACTGGATAAAAACGAGAAGGACCTGCTGGCCTCTTTCGAGCGCGGAGAGTGGAAATCGGTCAAAGACCTGTCTCGCGCCAAAACGCATTACCGGGAAGCGGCCCGGGAGACCCTGCGCAAGGACAAACGCATCAATATCCGTCTTTCCCAGAAAGACCTTGAGGGGATCCAGGCCAGAGCCGCGCGTGACGGTATGCCTTACCAAACGCTTGTCTCCAGTATAATCCATAAATTCGTAGTCGGGAATTTAAAGGAAGTATGATGATTTTTCCAGATTTTTGCCTTCCCCGCCTTGTCAGCCGTCGGAAAATGTGTTATATTTCAACTAAGCCGATAAAGGTAAACCCGGGGAAACCCGGGGACGCAAAACCACAGACCTAAATTGTCCAGAGACCTGAAAGGCCTCCACGTGGCGTGAGGCATAAAAAGACGTTAAAATGGCCAATGGCGATATGGTAGCTGGGTTGCCGAAGCGATGAGGGGAGAGACCTCCCTTTATCGGCTTTTCTTGTTTTTGTAGAGACAAAAACAAGAAAAGCCTCCCATGCTTTGATTTATTTTGCTTTCCAAAAATAAATCAATGGGAGGCGACGAGCATTACCAATCTAATTAAACCTGCCTTCATCATGAACTTAATCCTCCTTTCCCCCGACGATTTTATCGACCCCAAAACCCGCGTGCGCCTTTGTGACCACCGCTACGTCCACGTGCGCGACATCCACCGCGCCGGGGTGGGCGACGAGCTGAAGGTCGGCCTCATCGGCGGACGTGTCGGCGCGGGGAAGATCACGTCGCTGACCGAAGGGGCGCTGGAGATGGACGTCCGGTTTGACCAGGACCCGCCGCCAGCGCTTGCGGTCACGCTCATTTTGGCCCTGCCGCGGCCCAATATCCTCAAACGCAGCCTGCAGACGGCGAGCGCGATGGGCGTTAAGAGAATATTCCTGGTCAATTCCGCCCGGGTCGAAAAAAGTTTCTGGTTAAGCCCGGTCTTGCGCCCGGAACGGGTCCGCGAACAGATGGTCCTCGGGCTCGAACAGGCCGTGGACACGATCCTGCCGGAGGTGGAGTTGCGTCCGCTTTTCAAACCTTTTGTTGAAGATGAACTGGCCGGGCTTATCCGCGGGACGCAAGCATTGGCGGCGCATCCCGAGAGCCCGACGCCCTGTCCGCGGTCGGTCAATCAACCGGTGACGCTCTTGATCGGCCCCGAAGGCGGCCTCATTCCTTACGAGGTTGAAAAACTGACGGCGCTGGGGTTCACCCCGGTCCATTTGGGCAAACGCGTTTTACGCGTGGACACCGCCGTCCCGGCCCTGCTGGCGCGATTGTTTTAACTCTGTTTTACTCTGTTTTACTCTGTTTTAACTCTTGGATAACAGCCACTATTGATGTACAATTTACACCAATGAGCTTCCAGTACGTCCGTAAAATTCCAACATTCCAGGAAATTCTCAAGGAGATGCCGCTGTCCGCGGACCTCAAAAAGGTCAAGGCCGGACGCGACGAGGAGATCCGCGCCGTATTCGAGCGCCGCAGCGACAAATTTCTTCTGATCATCGGTCCCTGCTCGGCGGACAACGAAAATGCCGTCTGCGAATACGTCGGCCTCCTGGCCCGCGTCCAGGACAAGGTCAAAGACCAATTGATCCTGATCCCGCGCATTTACACCAACAAACCGCGCACCACCGGCAAGGGGTACAAGGGGATGGTCCACCAGCCGGTGCCGACCGAAGAGCCGGACATTGTCGCCGGATTAAAAGCGATCCGCAAAATGCATATCCGCGCCCTGAAAGAATCGCATCTGACGCCCGCCGATGAAATGCTTTACCCGGCCAATTATCCATATCTCGAGGACGTCTTGAGTTACGTCGCCATCGGCGCGCGCTCCGTTGAAAACCAGCAGCACCGCCTGACGGCGAGCGGCCTGGATATCCCCGCGGGGATGAAAAACCCCACCAGCGGCGACATGACCGTCATGCTCAATTCCATCGAAGCGGCCCAGCACGCGCACACGTTCGTCTACCACGACTGGGAAGTCCGCACGCCGGGCAATCCCTTGACCCACGCGGTCCTGCGCGGGGCGACGGATGAAGCGGGCAAAAATATCCCCAATTATTCGTATGCCGACCTGACAAAAACAACGCAGGTCTATCTGAAACGTCCCCTGAAGAACCCCGCCGTCATCGTGGACACCAACCACGCCAACTCCGGCAAGGATTTCCGCCGCCAGCCGGCCATCGCGATGGATGTCTTGAACAGTTTGGGCAAAGACGCGAAGTTAAAGGACATAGTCAAGGGACTGATGATCGAAAGCTATCTGGTCGAAGGCGCCCAGGACGCCGCCGGCGGCGTGTACGGCAAATCCATCACCGACGCCTGCCTGGGCTGGGAAGACTCCGAGAAGCTCATCCTCGAAATCGCCGCGGCCGTCGCCAAATTATAATCCCGCCGGCGGCGACTTTGCTGAAATTACCCTTTCCAACACCCGCTTCTGTCATTATAATAGCCAGCCATGAGCGAGAAACTCCTGCGTGTCTACAAAAAATTTTACATCGATGAGATCAAGGCGCACCTGTTGATCTACGGGGACCTGGGCGGCAGCTGCGCGGCGTGCCAAAAGATGGACATCAAGCTCGATACGGCGCATTGTCCGGAGTGTAAAACCGAATTTAAATTTATCGCGTTCCGCAACCCCCGGGTGCATATGCCCAAAATCCTCAAGCTCTCCGAGGAACGTCCGCAGGTGGCGATCGTGGATTACGAGGATTTCCACCGCCTGACCGGGGAGCAAAAGGCGCGGGAATTCTTAAAATGAAAAGTCACCATGTCACCATGTCACAAAGTCACACGATTTACGGGTGACCTGGTGTCCTGGTGACCGGTGACCTGTAAATATGATCAATGAGTCCCGTCTCATCCGACTCACCCAAAAAGCCATCTCCGGTAATTCCGAGAACCCGCCGGGCAACGAGTGGGCGCTGGCGCAGTTTATCATCAAGGACATGAAATCCTGCGGCCTGGAGGTCAAGACTTATAGCTACGAAAAACGCCGGCCGAATATCGTAGCAACGTTAAAAGGAACGCTGCCGCGCAAGCAGGCCGCGGCCGAAGCAATTCTCATTACCCCGCATTTTGACACGGTCCCAATCGGCAAAGGCTGGAAATTCAAACCGCTCGGCGGACAAATCCATCAAGGGAAAATCTACGGCCGCGGCGCGAGCGACGATAAAGGGAACCTGGCCAGCTGCATGGAAGTGATGCGCAGCCTCGCGGAAGACAAAGTCAAGTTACGCAAAGACGTCATTATGGCGGCGACCGTTGATGAAGAAACCGGCAGCCACGCGGGGATCATTCCGTTATTGGAGAAAAAGGTATTGAAGCCCGGCCTGGCGCTCGTTATGGATTCCGACGAGTTTTATACCATCATCGCGCAAAAGGGATTGATCCATTCCCGCATCCAGATCTTCGGCAAAAAGGCCCACGGCGCGTACAACTGGCGGGGGGTCAATTCCATCGAACAGGCGACCGAGGTCATCCGCAAGATCAAGGCGCTGCGCTGGACGTACAAAAAACATCCGCTGTTACGCGGACCCACGACCAATATCGGCGTCATCAAAGGCGGGGACAAGGTCAATATGGTGGCGGATTTCTGCGAGTTCGCGCTGGACCTGCGTTACGTGCCGGGTATGGATCCCGAAGTGATCCTGCGGCGCCTGCGCGCGACGGTGCGCACGGTCACGCCCAAATTCAAGATCATCATCGATGACCTGCAGCTTCCCTATACGATCGCTCCGACACACCCGGCGGTCGAATTGTATCTCAAGACGGCACGCAAAATGAAATGCCCCGCCGCGGTCAAGGGGAGCGAGGGAGCGACCGTCATCACCTTCTTTAAAAAGCACGGTATCCCGGCCTTCGCCACCGGTTACGGCGCGAAGGGGACGGCGCACACCACCGACGAATACGTCCGCGTGAACACTTTATATCGCGGGACGAAACTCCTCGAAGAATATATCAAGGCCTGCGATCGGCTATGAATCTGGCTCTCCGTTTTATCCGGATTTTCTTCCTGTTCTTTTCATTCCTCGCGCCGGTCGCGCTGGCGGATGAGGCGTCCTCGCCGTTGCCCTTCAGCCCCGGCGAAACGATCCGGTACGACATCAAGAAACTCAACATCAAATGGGGGGAGGCGACCATGACTTTCCACGGCATCGCTTCCCTGGATGGCCGGCCGGAACTTCTCATTACGGTGACCAGCAGCGGGTTTAAATTTTTCGACGAAGAAAAGATTTATTTCGACCCCAAAGCGTTCCTTCCCGTACGCGTTGAACGCGACCTGGATATTTTTGGCAAAAAAGAAAAGATCACCGAATATTATAACGCGGAGCAAAAGACGGTGCGTATCGTCAAAACCGCTAAAGGCAAAACCACCGAGCAGACAATCCGGCGCCCCGGCCCGCTGGACAACATGTATTGCTTTATCTTCCGCTACCGGATGGCCGGCAAATTCCAGAAGGGGGAGGATATCCTGATCCACCTTCCCACCCGCGACGTCCGGTTTCAACTCATGGACATCCAGCCGCTGGCCATTGACGGCAAGGCGTTCACCGCCCATTACATGCAAAGCGACCCGGCCAAATACAGCGTCTGGTTCGCGGCGGACAGCCGCCGGGTGCCGCTGCGCATCGACGGGACAGCGGGGATCGGCAAGACAGCGATGATTATGGTAAACTATCAGAAATGATGGACGCAGGGAAGACAAAACGATAAGTGACAGTCACCCGTTAGCCAGGTCATATTTACTGATGGATTCTACCGGAGTCAAAAATACTCGCGAGTAAATTTGACAGTAATAGAAAAATAATGTATAGTCACACTGTGGACAGATATCTGACATCCCAAATTAAACATGACTTGAGCAAAAAGATGGTTTTCCTTGGCGGCCCCCGCCAGGTCGGGAAGACGACCCTTGCCAAAAGCATTTCCAAAGACCCCAAAGGCTACCTTAACTGGGACATCGCGGAACATCGGGAAAAAATTCTTAAACGCGAGATCCCTTCCTCGGAGATCCTTATCCTTGACGAAATCCATAAATACCGTTCCTGGCGTAACTACCTAAAAGGTCTATATGACCTTTCCAAAGAACGCAAAATCCTGGTGACGGGAAGTGCCAGGCTGGACCTGTACCGCTTCGGGGGAGATTCCCTCCAGGGGCGGTATCATTATCTGCGCCTGCATCCCTTGTCTGTCGCGGAGCTTAAGATAAACCGCCAGGAAGATATCGGGCCTCTGCTGGAGTTGGGAGGGTTCCCCGAACCTTTTCTCGGCGGGTCTCAAGTGGAAGCCAGGCGCTGGTCGAGGGAATACCGCACCCGCCTGATCCGCGAAGATGTCGCTTCGCTGGAAAGGATCCAGGACCTGGGCAATCTGGAACTTCTGATGCTTCGGCTCCCCGAGCTTGTCGGCAGTCCGCTTTCGCTCAATGCCTTGCGCGAGGATTTGCAGATAAGCCATAAAACGCTCGCCTCCTGGGTATCGGTGTTGGAACGCATGTACGCGATCTTTCGATTGAGTCCGATCGGCGCGCCCAGGATCCGCGCCGTCAAAAAGGAACAAAAACACTACCATTTCGACTGGTCGTTGGTGCCTCAGATGCCGTACCGTTTTGAGAACCTGGCGGCATCACATCTTCTTAAATGGGTGCACTTCGAGCAGGACACCAAAGGCAGGGAGGTGGACCTCGCCTATTTCCGCGACATCGACGGCCGTGAAGTGGATTTTGTGGTCACCGAAAACCGCCGGCCCATCATGCTGGTCGAATGCAAATGGGCGGATGACGACCTCAGCAAGTCTCTGCGGTATCTGAAAAACAAATTTCCAAATGCCGTGGCGTGGCAGATTCATGCCGCCGGCAAGAAAGATTACGAGACGGAGGACGGGATCCGCGTAGCGCCGGCGATCGAGCTTCTGAAGAAGCTCGTATAAAATTTTCCTGGACACTTCGGGAACGTCCTGGTTCCCCGTCACGGTCGGCTTCGGCAACACTGCGATGATACTGCGCTCTTATAAGGCAAGCAACTCTTTGACTTCACCTTAGATTTATGGTTCAATAAAACCCATGTCATTACCGGACAAACAGGGACATTTCGGGGAGTTCGGCGGCAAATACGTGCCGGAGACCTTGATGGCTCTTCTGGAAGAGCTTGAAAAGGTCTTCCGCGCCGCCCGCCGGGACAAATCCTTTCAGAGAGAGCTCGCGTACTATCTCAACGAATACGCGGGCCGGCCGACGAGCCTCTATCTGGCCGAACGCCTGAACCGGCATCTGAAGACCCTCAAAGTTTACCTGAAACGCGAAGACCTGCTGCACACCGGCGCCCACAAAATCAACAACACCCTCGGCCAGGTTTTGCTCGCTAAACGGATGAAGAAAACAAGGATCATCGCCGAGACCGGCGCGGGCCAGCACGGCGTGGCCACGGCCACCGCCGCGGCGTTCATGGGGCTGCACTGCGAAGTCTATATGGGCTCCGAAGACATCGAACGCCAGGCGCTGAACGTCGACCGCATGAAACTCCTGGGCGCGAAGGTGGTCCCCGTCACCAGCGGCTCGCAGACCCTCAAGGACGCGATGAACGAGGCCATCCGCGACTGGGTCACCAACGTCCGCAATACCTTTTATATTATCGGCTCGGTCGCCGGCCCGCACCCGTATCCGTTGATGGTGCGCGAATTCCAATCAATCATCGGCAAGGAAGCCCGGCGGCAATTTCTGGCCAAAGAGAAAAGACTTCCCGATTATCTCGTCGCCTGTGTCGGCGGCGGCAGCAACGCCATGGGATTGTTCCATGCGTTCTTCAATGACAAACACACGAAAATGATCGGGGTCGAGGCGGCCGGACTGGGCTTGGCCACCGGACACCACGCGGCAACCCTGATGAAAGGGGACATCGGCGTTTTGCACGGAAGCAAAAGCAATATCCTCGAAACCAAAGACGGGCAGATCAAAGTGGCCCATTCGATCGCCGCCGGCCTGGATTATCCGGGCGTCGGCCCGGAGCATGCCTATTACAAAAAAATCGGCCGCGCCGGATATGTTTCCGTGACCGACAAGAAAGCGCTGGAAGGATTAAGACTCCTGTCCCGGACAGAAGGGATTATCCCGGCGCTGGAGACCGCGCACGCGATCAGCTATCTGGAGCGCCTGGCCCGCAAAGCCCCGCGCAACAGCCGGGTGATCGTCTGTCTCTCCGGGCGGGGGGATAAGGATATGGGGAGCATTAAAGGATTGATAAAATGATCGTCACCAAGTCACAAAGTCACCCAGTCACCGGTGACCTTGTGACCTTGTGACCTTGTGACTTATGGAAAATAAAATTGATTTAAAATTTAAAGAATTAGAAAAGAAAAAGAAGAAAGCGTTCATCGCCTTCATCACCGCCGGCGACCCGAATTTATCCGTGACCGAAAAGCTCGTCCTGGCCTTTGAGAAGGCCGGCGTGGATATTGTCGAGCTGGGGGTGCCGTTTTCCGATCCTTTGGCTGACGGGCCCACGATCCAGGCCGCCTCGCAACGCGCGCTGAAAAAACATGTCAATCTGGAAAGCATTCTTGCCGTCGTTAAACGCATCCGTCAGCGGTCCCAGATTCCGATTGCCCTGATGACGTATTACAACCCCGTCTTTCATTACGGAGAAGACCGGTTCACGGCTAAAGCCAAAGCGAGCGGTGTGGATGGGCTGATTATCCCCGACTTGCCGCCGGAAGAAGGACATAACCTGATCCGCGCGGCCCGGCAAGACGGCCTGGCCACGGTCTTTTTCCTCTCGCCGACAACAACGTCAGAAAGGATGCGGCGCGTCGCGAAATCTTCCACGGGGTTTATCTATTATGTTTCCTTAACCGGCGTCACCGGGGCCCGGCGGCAGCTGCCCGGCACGTTGCGCCGGCAAGTCGAACTGGCCAAGCGTTTCACGCGCAAACCCGTCTGCGTCGGTTTCGGTGTTTCCACGCCGGCCCAGATCAGGGCCGTGGCCGCGGCGGCGGACGGCGTGATCGTCGGCAGCGCCATCGTCAACGCCATCGCCAAACAAAAAAACTCCAAAAATCTGGTCCAACATGTATCATCCTTTGTCCAGCACCTGGCCGGGAGCCTTCACTAATTATGTACACAAAAACGACTTTACCTAACGGCCTGCGCATTGTCACCCACGACATGAAGGAACGCGACAGCATCGCCCTCGGTTTATGGATCGGCGTCGGCGGTCGTCACGAGCAGGACCGCATCAAGGGGGCCGCGCATTTTCTGGAACACATCGTATTCAAGGGAAGCCGGAAATATCCCTGCGAAGAGATCAAGACATCGATCGAAGGGGTGGGAGGGGCGCTTAACGCCTTTACCTCCGAGGAACAGACCTGCTTCTACGCCAAGATTCCTTCCCGGCACCTCGCCCGGACCTTCGACGTCCTGGCGGACATGGTGGTGTATCCCAACATGGCCGAGCCGGACATCGCCAAGGAAAAGACAGTGGTCGTGGAAGAGATCAAGATGTACCGCGACCTGCCGCAATTCACGGCCATGGAACTCCTCGACGGACTTTTGTGGCCGGACCACCCGCTGGGCAAAAACCTGGCCGGTACGCCGGAAAGTGTGACGGCGTTCTCCCAAAACGACATCAAACAATTTCACCGGGAATACTACGTGCCCGCGAATATCGTCGTCGCGGCCTGCGGGCGGTTAAACCACGACCGGATCACGCGTCTGGCCAAGACCCGGTTCGGGAAAATGCCCTCGGCCGGTTTCCCCGGCTACCGCAAGGCGGACAACAGCCAATCCGCCCCGCGCGTCAGGCTTCTGTCGAAGAAAATCGAACAGATGCACGTGGCGCTGGGCACAATCGGCTACGATGAAGAACACAAGGACCGCCACGCCCTTAATCTTCTGAGCGTTATCCTGGGCGGCAACATGTCCAGCCGGCTGTTCGTGGAAATACGGGAAAAGCGCGGCCTCGCGTATTCGATCTCCAGCGTCTCCAGGACCATGCAGGATACCGGGGTATTCCTGGTCCGGGCCGGGGTGGACAACCAGAGGGTCGAGGAAACAATCCAGCTGATCCTCGCGGAACTGGAGAAAGTTAAACGCGCCGGAGTCACGACCGGCGAATTCACGCGCGCGCGGGATTATGTCCTGGGGCAGATGCTCCTGGGGCTCGAAGATACGATGGAACATATGCTCTGGATCGGCGAGACCATGATCAGCCAGGACAAAACCAGGACATTAAAGTCGCTAATCAGGGATTACGAAAAAATCACCCGCGCCGACGTCCAGCGGGTGGCCAACGACGTTTTGCGCGCCGGGCGTTACAACCTTTCCGTAGTGGGCCCGCTGACCGGCGATCAGGAAAAACAGATCCCGCTGCTTCTCGGCGTGCGCAATTAAGCGATGAAATCATTTTAAAATCATTTTAAAATCATTTTTGATTTGACAAGCCATTTAATATCGGGTAGACTCTACTTAAATTTATTTTCCACGAAGCATAATTCAGTGAAGGAGGAGCAATGGAACAACTATCATTCTACGATGTGAAGACCAAAGGCAAATTCAATACCACCGAGTACAAAGTGCAGGAAAAGAGCGGCCGTTTCTTCGCCGTTGCCAAGTCCCCCAAAGGCACCCATGAATGCTGGATAGTTCTCAGCAAAGACCAGGCGGC
>JACRHQ010000058.1 GCA_016217585.1 Candidatus Omnitrophota bacterium
CGGAAAAGATGAAGGCCTTGCAGAATTTTATCACCGGCACGGTCCATGAGATCCAGCATCCCTTGAAAGGCCTCCTGGACCATTCGCAGGCGTTGGTGGAAAAATATAAAGACCGTCCCTTCGAATATATCGGATATAAGGAATTCAGGGATATCATGCAGACCCTTGAGGTCATGCGCGACCAGGTCAAAAGTTGTTTTGATACGACCGACAAGCTTTTGGATATTAACCGGCGTAAAGTGAACCTTAAAGGGAACCATTGTGATGTCAATGAGGTTATCCGTGCCGCCGTCAAGGGTTTGCGGCAGTCGTTTGAAGTGAGCGGTATCCGTCCCGGCCTGCGGCTGGCAAGACATTTGCCTTCCGCGGCCATCGGCGCTCTTGAGTTCAGCCAGGTGGTGACAAACATTCTGACCAACGCCATCCAGGCCATGCCCCGCGGCGGAAACCTGGATATCCGGACATCCGAGGATAAACGCGACCAAAGAAAGTCCCTTGCGAAGTCAAGGGGCGACCGGAGAATTCACATCGAATGCCGTGACGAAGGTGTCGGCATCTCGCCGGAAGACCTCCCGCGCGTTTTCGAGCCGTTTTTTACGACCAGACATCGCGGTCTGGGAAAGAGCGCCGGGCTGGGGCTGACCGTTGCCTATTCGATCATCAAATCATTCCAGGGAGAAATCGTCGTTAAAAGCAAGTTGAGGGAAGGGACCCTGGTGAAAATAACTTTTCCTGTCTACGGGGTTTCCTGAATGCCTCCTTTGATGATTGACCGCCCTCCAGCCACCGTCGAAGAAGCGTTCATGCGTGAAGCCCTGAAACAGGCCCGCGCCGCCGCCGGGCGCGATGAAGTCCCCGTCGGCGCGGTGGTAGTGCGTGAGCAAAAAATTATTGCCAGGGCGTATAACCAGGTCGAAATGCTCAAGGACCCGACGGCGCACGCCGAGATGCTCGTCATCACGCAGGCCGCCGGTTTTTTGTCCGGCAAATGGCTTCAGGAATGCACCTTGTATGTTACCCTTGAGCCGTGCAGCATGTGCGCCGGAGCCCTGGTGCTTGCCCGGGTGAAGCGCGTTTGTTTCGGCGCGGCGGACCCGAAGGCCGGCGCCTGCGGCTCGGTCCTCGATATAACACGCCACGGTCAGCTGAACCATCAACCGGAGGTTGTGGGGGGGGTTCTCGCCGAGGAGTGCGGCGGGATCCTGAGCGCGTTCTTCGAACGCAAGCGTTCGAAAAACGCAAGCGAAAAGGTAATTCAGAATATTTGCCCGCCCGGGAATGAGAAAATTGCTTGATAAAGAGTCGGCTATCGATTATTCTAGGGGAGGATTTTGTGGAGAGGTGGCGGAGTGGTCATTTTGAGCCATTCGCTATTTGTTTTTATCGAATGGCGAAAAATGATCTCGAGGAATGAAATGACGAGAGATCTGACGCTAATTGACGAGAACTCTTGGCATTTATACATCATTGAGTGTCGTACGAAAGAGTTATACGTTGGTATTTGCAAGAACGTCGCACAGCGAATTGGGTTGCATAACACGGGCAGGGCGACACGATATACGAAGTATAGAATCCCAGTTAAATTGTTCTATAGTGAGTTTTGTGGTGATTATGGTAGTGCCCGGAAGCGAGAGAGAATCGTTAAGAAATTTTCGCGCGAGAAAAAAATGGCGCTGGCAGAGAAGATCATGACCTCTCACCCATAAAACGGGTTCGAGGTCCGAAAAATTTTCTGCGAAAATTTTTCGGAGAGGTGGCGGAGTGGTTGAACGCAGCTGCCTGCTAAGCAGTTGGGCGGCGTAAGCCGTCCCTCGGGTTCAAATCCCGACCTCTCCGCCATTTACTGCGAGGAAGAGTTCCCCCGCTTATCCGGATAAAAGTATCCTTGGAAGCGGGGCCCCGCCTACAAAGTATTTAGAAAGGGCGGGGGAATCTCTCCCTCTCCGTTCTTCTTCCATTTCTTTTATGGACATGACCTCGTTAACATGGGTTTACGTTTTGACCGGCGTCGTCAGCCTTGTCCTCGCCTTCTTGTTGATCCGTCTTACCCGTCTTTCCGCCCAGGCCGGCATCCCGGAAGAGAATACTCCCCCAAAGCCCAAAACCAAAGCCGCGGCAGAACCGCCTGTCAAAACGCCGGATCCCTCCCCGGAGGGATTTACTGACAAGATTTGCAATCTGATGGGTTCGGACCAGCGCGGCCGGCAAGTCGCCAATCTTCTCAACGAGGTTTTTGTTAACGAATTGAACGAGAAGGTCGAACAAAACAAGCGGGAGTTAAAACAGAAGTATGAGGGGGTCATCCAGCAAAAGACCGACAATGAGGAGATCGCCTGGAGAAAATACAAGAAGACCATCAACGAGAAGAAACAGACCGAGGCGGTGATCCGCAGCATCGCCGAGGGCCTCGTTGTCGTCGACGCCCGGGGGAAGGTCGTAATGATCAACCCCGCCGCGGAAAAATTGCTGGGCGTTTCCCGGAAAGATAAACTCGGCAAGCCCATTTCCGACGGGGCCAAGAGAGACCAGCTGATTTCTCTGGCCAAGGGCTCGTCGGACGGCGAAGATAAGGAGATTGAGCTTATCAGCCAGGAGGATGAAACCAGGAAAGTCCTGCGCGCCAGCACCGCCGTTATTGAAAACGAGAACGGCCAGACGATCGGCATGGTTTCGGTTTTAAGCGATATCACCAAACAAAAAGAGCTCGACCAGCTTAAGGCCAATTTTGTCGCCGGCGTCTCCCATGAGCTGCGCACGCCGATCGTCGCCATCGACAAGTCCATTACGTTGATCCTGGACAAGGAGGCCGGAGAGTTGACCGCGACCCAGGCGCAGTTCCTCTCCATCGCCCAGCGTAACCTCAAACGCTTGAGTGATCTTATCAACGATCTTCTGGACCTCTCGAAGCTGGAAGCGGGCAAGATGGAGATGCGGCGCCGGCCGGCGTCGATCAACAATGTCATCCAGGAAACGATGGAGAAGCTTGACAACTGGGCGCAGACAAAAACAATCACGCTCGAGAAGCATGTGGAAGAAATGCTCACGGAGATCGAGATCGACCCGGACCGGATCACCCAGGTGCTGACCAACCTGATCGGCAACGCCGTCAAATTCACGCCCAACGGCGGCAAGATCATCATTGAGGGGCGGTTATCCGACGACAAAAAGAATGTCCGCGTCATGGTGCAGGACAACGGGATAGGCATCGCCCAGGAGCATTTGCCGAAACTTTTCAGCAAGTTTTATCAGGCCGGCGAGAGGGTGGCCTCGGATATCAGCGGGACGGGGATAGGGCTGTCCATTTCCAAAGAGATCGTGGAACTGCACGGCGGGAAGATCTGGGTTGAAAGCGAGAAAGACCAGGGAGCAAAATTTATTTTTAATTTACCGGTAAATCCGGCGACATAGCCGGCTGGGGTTGTCCCCTTTGCCGCGAAAAAAACTGGAGGATGTCCATGGAAGGTTCACAGATCAAGGTGCTGGTAGTCGACGATGAAGCGGATTTCAGACAACTGATGACGTTTTGGCTGCAGTCCAAAGGGTACGGCGTCGTGACCGCCGAGAACGGGGCCATAGCCATTGAGATGATCAAGGCGGACAGCCCCGATATCGTCTTTGTGGACCTGAAGATGCCGGTCATGGACGGGATCGCGACCATCAAGAATATCAGGGAATTTGACAAGGAGCTCCCCATCATCATCATCAGCGCCCATGTGGAAGACCCGCGGGTCAAGGAAACGGCGGCTTACGGCATATCGGGCGAATTTTGCAAGGGGTGGGATTTCAAGAAGGGGCTTTCGCTCCTGGAGACCGTTTTAAGGACCCATAAAAAATTGAGAAAATAAGCGCATCCGTCCGATGACACAACACTCCCGGGAAGTTCCCGGGAGTCCTAACCCATCTTGTTGCTACAGGATGGGTTTTTTTATCGGGTTCTAAAAAAAGCCCGGTGATATTTCCGACTATTTTATGTTACCGATTTTTTAAAAGTGAAGAGTTTACGTTTTAAAAGTGAACAGGGTCGATGAGCTCCGTTTTGATCTTTTGAACGTCCAAACCCAACTTCGACAGTTTGCTTCTGGAATTTTGATTTTATCGACGAGCCCCATAATATGAGACCTACCTTTGGCACTACATTTCAGTTAGC